>NZ_PQLN01000010.1:0-69043 GCF_002919855.1 Aeromonas sp. ASNIH8
TCTACCGACTGAGCTAACGACCCATCGAAATCATTTTTTAAAGCATGGTGGTCGTTACTGGGCTCGAACCAGTGACCCCCTCCTTGTAAGGGAGGTGCTCTCCCAGCTGAGCTAAACGACCTGGGATTCAATGTTCAGAGTGGTGGGTCGTGTAGGGTTCGAACCTACGACCAATTGATTAAGAGTCAACTGCTCTACCGACTGAGCTAACGACCCACATCCTGAACCTTTCACCAACCGCATGTGGCGGCCAGTGTTACAACATGGTGGTCGTTACTGGGCTCGAACCAGTGACCCCCTCCTTGTAAGGGAGGTGCTCTCCCAGCTGAGCTAAACGACCTGGGATTCTGTGTTCAGAGTGGTGGGTCGTGTAGGGTTCGAACCTACGACCAATTGATTAAGAGTCAACTGCTCTACCGACTGAGCTAACGACCCACATCCTGAACCTTTCACCAACCGCATGTGGCGGCCAGCATTACAACATGGTGGTCGTTACTGGGCTCGAACCAGTGACCCCCTCCTTGTAAGGGAGGTGCTCTCCCAGCTGAGCTAAACGACCTGGGATATGACTGAAATGATGGTGGGTCGTGCTGGATTCGAACCAGCGACCAATTGATTAAAAGTCAACTGCTCTACCGACTGAGCTAACGACCCTCACCACGACCAGTGCCGACTGCATTACTGCTCCGGCTCTGACGGCGGCCTATATTACGGATTTATCATCCTGGCGCAATAGAAAAATCTTAAATTAAATCTGATTGTTCACTGCGCATACAAAGCAGAGAGTTCTTTACAAGAGTGTTACGAAAACAGTGACATGCAGCAATGTCACAGCTTGGCCAGACTCTGTTTGGCCAGCTGGGCCGGCGAGGTGTTGGGGTAACCCTTGATCACCTGCTCATAGAAGGCCTTGGCCTCTGCTTTTTTACCGTCAAGCTGGGCGAGCATGCCGAGTTTCAGCAGGGCATCGGCCCGCTTGGGTGACTTGCTGTATTTGTTCGCCACCGTGGAGAACTGGCTCGCGGCCCCCGCCCTGTCACCCTTGTTGAACATCAGCTGGCCGAGCCAGTAGTGGGCATTGGGAACATAGCTGGAGTTCGGGAACTGCTTGATGAACCCTTCGAAGGCAGGAATGGCCTTGTCATAGTTCTTCTCCTTGAGCACCATGTTCACGGCCGCGTCGTAGGCCTGGTTCTCATCCTGGTTGGTGGAGTAGTTGGCAGCCGTGGCAGGAGGCGTTGCAGCACCTGCAGCAGGTGTTGCGGGCGCGGCGGCAGGCTGGCTGTTGGCCACCTTGTCGAGCTCTTGGTAGAGTTGGCGCTGGCGCTCCTGGGACTGCTCCATCTGGTAGGTCTGCTGTTCCAGCTGACCACGCAGCTCGGAGACCTCCCCTTGCAGGGAGTCGACCTGTTGCTGCAGTTCGGCCTGCAGACGCAGACGGGCATTGAGGGTACGCTCCAGCAGAGCAACCCGGTCTTCCAGGCTGCCGGTCGGTACGATGGCACCATTGTTGCCGCTCAGCACCACGCCGCTGCTGCCAGAATCCCCGCTCAGATCGCTCACCGGTGCCGCCGCTTGCGCATTCAAAGCAACCAACACGGCCAGCGCAACACCAGCTTGCTTGTACACAGATTTCATTCGGATCAAACCTTAGCGTTTAGTGCAAATAAAACGGCCAGCGCATAGTCGCTCGCTGATACAGATTTCATTCGGATCAAACCTTGACGTTTAGTGCAAATAAAACGGCCATCGAAATGGCCGCTTGCATATAAACGAACTTCGTTCGACTCAAACCTTAGTAAACCAGGACCGCACGGCGGTTCTTGGCAAAGGCTTCCTCGGTGTGGGACAGATCCAGCGGCTTCTCTTCGCCATAGCTGACGATGGAGAGCTGCTCGGCCTGCACACCCAGGGTTTGCAGATACTTGGCAACAGCCTTGGCACGACGCTCACCCAGCGCGATGTTGTATTCCGGCGTACCGCGCTCGTCGGCGTGGCCTTCGATCAGTACCTTGACGCTCGGACGTTCACGCAGGTAGCTGGCGTGGGCATCCAGCAGGTCGGCGTACTGACCCTGAATGTCGTAACCATCGTACGGGAAGTAGATCACGTTGTCGCGTTGCAGCGCTTCGAACTTCTGACGCATCTGCTCTTCCGGGGACAACATGCCATTGGCGCCGCCGGTTTGTACGCCGCCCATGCCGTCGGTCATGCCGGACTCGGCGCCAGCGGCGTCGGAGTCGGAAGAGGAGCTACAGGCAGCCAGGGTGAACAGTGGCAGTGCGATGGCCAGACCCTTGAGCAGTTTATTGAGTTGCATGCTATTTCCTTAAACCTTTATAACAAAACAAAAAACAATCGATTTTTATCAATTCAAGAAGGGCGACCAAGCTGGTGCACGAATTTCACCGCTACTGGTCGGAAGCACTGCCTTGAAGCGACCGTCGGTCGACACCAATGCAAGACTCTTACGACCCTGATAGATGGTGGCATAAATGATCATGCTGCCATTGGGAGCCACACTTGGCGATTCATCCAGAGCACTCTGGGTCAGTACCAGCATGGCTCCATTTTCCATATCCTGGCGAGCGATGCGATATTGTCCCTGAACCCGGGTCACCATCACCATGGACTTGCCGTCCGGTGTGATGGATGCCCCCTGGTTGGAATCCCCTTCCCAGGTCATCCGGCGAGTCATGCCAGTCGCCAAATTTACGCTATAAATCTGGGGTTTGCCACCACGTTCAGAGGTGAACAGCAAAGTTTGACCGTCCGGCATCCAGGAGGGTTCGGTGTCGATGGTGCGGTTATTTGTGACTCGAGTGAGTTGCTTGCTAGCAACATCAACGACATAGATGTCAGGCTGCCCATCTTTGGACAGAACAATAGCCAAACGACGACCATCCGGAGACCACTCCGGCGCACCGTTGATGCCACGGAAGCTGGTGATCAGACTGCGCTGCTGGGTGTAGATGTCCTGCACATAGATCTCGGACTTCTGGTTCTCAAAGCTCACGTAAGCCAGCTTGCTGCCATCCGGCGACCAGGCCGGGGACATCAGGGGTTCACGGGAGCGCAGTAGAGTCTTCTCGTTGTAGCCGTCGTAGTCGGAGATCCGCAGCTGATACGGGAACTGGGTGCCCTGCTGCACGGAGACATAGGCCAGACGAGTCAGGAAGGCACCACGCTCACCGGTCAGACGCTCGTAGACGATGTCGGAGATGCGGTGGGCAAACTGGCGCATCTGGGCACCCGGGATGGTCGCCATGCGGCTGTCCAGGATGTAACCGTTCGCCTCACCGCCCTGGGTCTTGGCCAGCTGGCCTTTCAGGACGTCGACCAGCTCGAAGTTGATCTTGTAGGTGCCATCACCCACGGCGGCGATGGAGCCGACCACCACGGCTTCGACCCCCTGGGAAGCCCAGGGCGCGAAGTTGATCTCGCCGCTGGTGCTCGGCGTCTGCGGCATCTGGCCACGGGCCAGCGGCTTGAACTTGCCGCTGCGCATCAGGTCGTTGGAGACCACTTCCGCGATATCCTGCGGCAACTGGCCATTGCCCTCCCACTTGAAGGGGGCGATGGCGATGGGGCGCGCACTGTCGATACCGCCGGTGATGACGATGTCCAAGGCCGCCTGAGCGCTCTGGCCTAGCAGAAGGCAGCCAACCAAAGCAAAAAACACTTTTCTTATCATGGCTTAAATACTCTGTTCCAAAAAAATGAGAGGTGAAATCCCTTTATCAGCAGATGCTGCCAACCACGGTCATTGACCCCGTTCTATCACGCTTAGATGCTCGGTTCTAACTTGAGGTTAAACTCCTTCAACATCTCGAATGCCGCCGGATCCTTCGGCACCGGCAACTGGTTGGCCTTCAGAACCGCCGCCTTGCCGGAGCGGCAGACCGCCGGATCACCCTGACCGTTGTCCACCGAGATGACGAAGCCGCTACTGGCCAACTTGACACCGATAGTACATGTTTTGCCCCGCATGGTGGGATCCAAAATCATGTAGCGCTCGACCGTGGCCTTGATGAGGGCGGCATACTTGTCGACCTCGCCCTTGGCGGCTGCCGATGCTGCCTGACTGCGCGCATTGGCCTCGGCGGCCAGCTGCTGCTCCATCATGGCTTCCATCTCTTTTTGCAACTTGGCCTCTTCGGCCGCCTTGCGCTTGCGCTCCGCCTCAATCTTGGCCTTTCTGTCAGCCTCGGCCTTCGCCTTCTTCTCTGCGTCAGCTTTTGCCTTCTTGTCAGCCTCTTCCTTCGCCTTCTTCTCGGCCTCCGCCTTGGCTTTCTTCTCGGCTTCCGCCTTCGCCTTTTTCTCGGCTTCGGCCTTGGCCTTCTTCTCGGCTTCCGCTTTCTTGGCCTTGGCCTCTTCCGCCTTGGCCTTCTCTTCAGCCTGCTTCTTCTCCAGCTCTTCTTTTTTCTTCTTGAGCGCCAGCGCCTTGGCCTCTTCCGCCGCCTTGCGTTCGGCTTCGGCCTTCTTGGTCTTCTGCTCTTCCAGCTTGCGGGCTTCCTCGGCTTTCTGGGCCTTCTCTTCCGCCTGCTTCTGTTCAGCCTCTTTCTTCTGCTTGTCGGCTTCGGCCTTGCGGGTCGCCTCTTCGGCCTGCTTGCGCTTGGTCTCGGCGATACGCAGACGCTCCTGCTCCTGTGCCAGCTCGCGTTTGACGCGCTCAGCGTCTTCCTTGTCCTTCTGCTGCTGTGCAGCCTTGGGCTGGGCCTGCTTCTGCTGCTGGACCTGCTGCATCTGCTGCTCCAGCATTTCGCTGTCCATCATGACCGCATTGACGATCTGTCCCTTGGACTCGGGGCGCTTGGGTTTGCTGAAGTCGACACCGACCAGCAGGATGATGCCGATGATCAGATGCAGCAGCAGCGACGCGACGAGATAACCGGAAATACCACGCTTCACATCCATCTCCGTCAGTTCACCGGATCCGTCATCAGACCAACCTGAGGCACACCGGCTTTCTTGAGGGCCACCATCAGCAGGATCACCTCCTCGTAGCGTACGGACTTGTCACCGGCGACCACCACGGGCGCGTTCTGGTTGATGGCCAGATAGCCCATGGCCTTCTCGGTGATGTACTGCTGCATCGCCTCTGGGGTGCCGCTCGGTACGGGTTCGTCATCCGCCTCGCCGGCCTTGATGACGTACTCACCCTCGGTATTGACGCTGACGATGAAGGGCGGCTTGGAGTCTTCCGGCAACTGCTCGGACTCCGCCTGGGGCAGGTCGACCTTGACCCCCTGCGTGATCACGGGCGTGACCGCCATGAAGATGATGAGCAGCACCAGCATGACGTCGATATAGGGCACCACGTTGATCTCGGCGACCTTCTTGCGTTTGAGCCGCTGATAGGTTTGCATTACTTCTCACCCTGCTGTGCGATTTGGCGGTTCAGAATGGTGGTGAACTCGTCCATGAAGTTGGCGTAGGCGTTTTCCAGCCGTTCGACCTTGTTGGTGAAGCGGTTGTAGAAGATAACGGCCGGGATGGCGGCAAACAGACCCATGGCGGTGGCGATCAGCGCCTCCGCGATACCCGGTGCCACCATCTGCAGGGTCGCCTGCTGAACCTGACCCAGAGCGATAAAGGCGTTCATGATCCCCCAGACGGTACCGAACAGACCGATATAGGGGCTGATGGAGCCGATGGTCGCCAATACCGGCAGGTTGGACTCGAGATCGTCCACTGCACGGGACAGAGAGACCCGCATGGCGCGATAGGTACCGTCCATCACCGCATCCTGACCGCGGGCACCGGCCTTGAGCAGGCGGGCATACTCCTTGAAGCCGGAGTAGAAGATGTCTTCCATGCCTTCGATGTCGTCACGACGGGAGGAGGACTCCTGGTAGAGACGATTGAGGTCGACCCCGGACCAGAATCTGTCTTCAAACTGCTCCGAGGCGAGGTTGGCCGCCTTGATGGCCTTGGAGCGCTGGATGATCAGCGCCCAGGAGACGACCGACATGCCCATCAGGGTCATCATGACCAGTTTCACCAACAGACTGGCTTGCCAGAACAGGCCAATAAACGAAATTTCAGCGTGCACTTAACAGCACTCCCTTGATTTTTTCAGGTATTGCAACAGGTTTCATTTGCGGATGACTGACACAGGCGATCTGTACCATGGCCTGAGTGATCAGCCGTCCATCAGCCGCCAGGATCTGCTGTGAAAAACGCATGGAAGCGCGTTTCACTTCAGTTACTTGCGTCATTACGGTCAGCAGTTCATTGAAGCGGGCCGCCGCGCGGAAGTCGATTTCGGTGCGACTCACCACAAACGCGATCCCTGCCTGCAGCAGGACATCCTGTTCGATGCCGCCTGCGCGCAGGAATTCGGTGCGGGCCCGTTCCATAAACTTGAGATAATTGGCGTTGTAGACGATGCCTCCGGCATCCGTGTCTTCGTAGTAGACACGCACCGGAAACTCAGAGACTTCCCCCATAAAAATCTGTGATCCATTCGACAGTCAGATGGGGGGCTATCATAGCGCAGGGCTGAATAGGAAAGAAGCAGGGGGAGACAGGGAAATCCCGTCTCTTCCTGTTTTTTATGGCGTGCTGCGGCGCCGACAGACCGAAGACCACAGGGCTGTCAGCATCGCAAGAAAAGCGGAAAAGAGAAGTGGCTGCGAGCGGCGTGACGAGCGAGGTTCGGTTGCTCTGACCGGGCGACGGCACGCCCGTCAAAAAAAGAAGAAGGAGGTGGGCTGATGCCGACCTCCTTCATCATTTATGGCAGGTAGTAGCTGCTGGTCAGCCAGAGCCCGCAGAGCAGGCTGGGCAGGGCGAGCCAGGGGAAGAACAGCACGCGACCCACCAGGCTGCGCGGGTGAAACCCCAGTCCATGCATGACACCGCAACAGACCGCCCACATCAGCCAGGGCGCAAGCCAGAGGCCGTGCTCACTGGTGTTGGCCGCGACCAGGTTGGGCGCCTGCAAGATGGCGACAGCCAGCAGGGCCGCCGCCAGCAGCATCAGACCTTGCCATGGCTGGCGCTCCAGAGGAGCGGCCAGCCGGGCGAGCCTGTCACTTGTCTTCATCAATCTGACGATCCAGGTTCTCGGTGTGCTCCAGCCAGAGCGCATTGATAATCCCAAACGCACAGGCCAGCAGCAGCCCCAGGATCCAGGTGAAATACCACATATCAGGGCACCTTCTTAGTAGAGCGATTGTTGGTTGTCTTCGATGTGCTTGTTACTCACCCGGCCGAACATCTTGATGTAGGTCCAGATGGTGTAAGCCAGCACGGTCGGCACGAAGACGACTGCGACTACCGTCATCACCTTGAGGGTGTTGAAGGAGGCGGTGGAATCCCACATGGTCAGGCTCTGGGACGGCTCGAGGCTCGAGGGCATCACGAACGGGAACATGGAGAAGCCCGCGGTCAGGATGATGCCGGCGATGGCCAGGGAGGAGAACAGGAACGCTACCCAACCCTTGTCCAGCTTGGCCGCCACGGCGGTCAGCAGACACATCACCAGACCCAGCACGGGTGCGGCAATCATCCAGGGATAGAGGTTGTAGTTCTGCATCCAGGCACCGGCCTGCACCACCACTTCCTTGTGAAGGGGGTTGGTGACGGCGTCGGTGGCGACGGAGCCCACAATCACATAACCATCCATGCCGCTCACCCAGACACCGGCCAGGGCGAACAGCACCAGGGTCAGCAGGGAGAAGATCATGGCGGCGGTGCGAGAGCGCGCCAGCACTTCACCTTCGGTCTTCATCATCAGCCAGGTTGCACCCTGGGTGATAATCATGAAGAGGCTCACCAGACCGGCCAGCAGACCGAACGGATTGAGCAGACCGAAGAAGTTGCCGTGATAGGTCATCATCAGGAACTGGTTGAAGCTGAACGGTACACCCTGCAGCAGGTTGCCGAACGCCACCCCGAAGATAACAGGGGGAATGGCGCTACCAGCAAACAGAGCCCAGTCCCAGTTGGAGCGCCACTTGGCGTCTTCCTGCAGGGAGCGGTACTTGAAGCCGACCGGACGGAAGAACAGCGCCATCAGGGTCAGGATCATGGCGATGTAGAAGCCGGAGAAGGCCGCCGCATAGACCATGGGCCAGGCGGCAAACAGGGCACCACCGGCGGTCACCAGCCAGACCTGGTTGCCTTCCCAGTGCGGCCCCATGGTGTTGAGCATCACGCGACGCTCCACATCCTTCTTGCCGACGAAGGGGAGCAGGGCGCCCACCCCCATATCGAAACCGTCGGTGATGGCAAACCCGATCAGCAGCACGCCGACCAGCACCCACCAGACCAGACGCAACAGTTCGTAATCAAACATGGGTCACTCTCCTTATGCCTTGCTCTGTTCGAAGTGGTACTTGCCCGTCTTCAGGCTGCTTGGGCCCAGGCGCGCATACTTGAACATCAGGTACATCTCGATGATCAGCAGTACTGTGTAGAACAGGAAGATCCCGATCAGAGAGAACCAGATCTCGGACGCAGGAATGTTGGATGCAGAGACATAAGTCGGCAGCATCTCGGCGATGGTCCAGGGTTGACGACCATACTCAGCGACAAACCAGCCAGCCTCGATGGCGATCCAGGGCAGCGGAATGCCGTACAGCAGCGCCTTGAGCAGCCACTTGCGCTCACCGATCTTGTGGCGGGTGCTGTCATAGAAGGCCAGACCGATCAGCACCAGCATCAGGATGCCGCAGGCAACCATGATGCGGAAGGCGAAGAACAGCGGCAGTACCTGCGGGATGGAGTCATCCACGGCAGCCTTGATCTGCTCGTCGGTGGCGTCGGTCACATTGGGGGTGTAACGCTTGAGCAGCAGACCGTAGCCCAGATCCTGCTTCACTTCGTCGAAGCGGGCGCGGGTATCGTCGGACTTGTCACCGGATTGCAGCTTGGTCAGCAGGTCGTAGGCGGTCATGCCGTTGCGCACGCGCAGCTCATGCTCGCTCTTGAGATCCTTGAGACCAGTTACCTGACCGTCCAGGGAACGGGTGGCGATGATGCCGAGGGCATAGGGGATCTTGATGGCGTAGTCGGTGCGCATCTCCTCCTGGTTCGGGATCCCGAACAGGGTGAAGGATGCCGGAGCCGGCTCCGTGTTCCACTCGGCCTCGATGGCCGCCAGTTTCACCTTCTGCACTTCCCCGGTCTCGTAGCCGGACTCGTCACCCAGCACCAGCACGGAGAGGATGGAGGCCATGCCGAACGCGGCCGCGATGGCGAAGGAGCGACGAGCGAACGCCACATCACGATTCTTCAGCAGGTAATAGGAGGAGATCCCGAGCACGAACATGGCGCCCGTGGTATAGCCTGCCGCCACGGTGTGGACGAACTTGACCTGGGCAACCGGGTTGAACACCAGGTCGGCGAAGCTCACCATCTCCATGCGCATGGATTCGAAGTTGAACTCGGCACCCACCGGGTTCTGCATCCAGCCGTTGGCGACCAGGATCCACAGTGCGGAAAGGTTGGTCCCGAGCGCCATCAGCCAGGTAGCCGCCAGGTGCTGGCGCTTGCTGAGACGATCCCAACCGAAGAAGAACATACCGACGAAGGTGGACTCCAGGAAGAAGGCCATCAAGCCTTCGATGGCCAGCGGGGCCCCGAAGATGTCGCCGACATAGTGGGAGTAGTAAGCCCAGTTGGTACCGAACTGAAACTCCATGGTGAGCCCGGTGGTAACCCCGAGGGCAAAGTTGATACCGAACAACTTGCCCCAGAACTTGGTCATGTCCCGGTACACTGTGTTGTTGGTCATCACATAGACAGACTCCATGATCGCCAGGATGAAGGCCATCCCCAGCGTCAAGGGTACAAACAGGAAGTGATAAAGGGCCGTCGCAGCAAATTGGAACCGCGATAGGTCTACCACATGCTCAGCAATCATGATGTTTCCTCACCGATTATTGGCACGGCTATTTTAAGTTTTAAGGACAAAGCTTCCATAGGAAGTCCCCGAACGGTCGGTCACCCCTCGCGGACTGACCGGATTCGACTGCCACCACATTAACAACAAGGCAATATACAGGAACAAAAAAAGCTAATGTTTAACATCTAATAAACAATAACCAGGGTTCTATTCCCGCCTATAATGATCGCTGTTTTATATCACCTTTATTTGATTGAAATCAATGTAAAACCACCCTCAATACATGTTTTTTCAAGGTAACTTATGGGGCTTTTCCCATTAATTATGGGAGCTTCATCACAAAAAACACCAAGCCGTAAATAATTGATTTAAATCGATTTTATGACACATCAAAATAGTTTCAATTCTGTTAAACAAATACGCAACCCCGGAAATAAAGCCCTCGCGTCTCGATTATTTCAATAAATGGCCAGGCTCATCCAAAAATCAATTTAAACCCAGTAAAAACACATGTTTATGCGGATTGACACCCCCACCAAAATCATTAGTTTATCTAATCAAAAGCCCATAGATTTTCTTGTTTGTCCCACCCGGAAAGAGCTCCTACAATGCGCCTCGCAGTGAGGGCATACCTCTGAATACAGGCCGGTCATTCCGGGTTCCCGGTACGTATTCGATGAACATTTCGAACCTGTTTGTTGGGATTAATGATGAAAAAGTTTGTTGCCAAGACCATCCGTTACTACAAGCTTTCTTTCGTTCAACTCTATCAAATGAACCGACTCTGAAGCCTCGCGACGGCTCCTCTGTTTTTTCCCGACCGGTCTGCAGACGCGCTCACTGTCTGTGAACATCCATCCTGAATTGTCTTTGCCCACCGCCTGTGCCGTGGGCTTTTTTTTGCCCGCAAAACAAAAAGCCGCCTCAAGGGCGGCTTTTTGGTTCATATCGCAACGTCTACTGATCTGCCGGTCGTTCCAGGCCAAAGTGTGCGTAGGCTCTCTGAGTTGCGATCCGCCCTCTGGGTGTACGTTGCAGATAGCCTTGCTGGATCAGATAAGGTTCCAGCACGTCTTCTATGGTGTCCTTCTCCTCACCGATGGCGGCGGCCAGGTTGTCGAGCCCGACGGGCCCCCCCATAAACTTGTCGATGACGGCCAACAATAGCTTGCGATCCATGAAGTCGAAACCTTCGTTGTCCACGTCCAGCATGTCCATGGCTCGGGCAGCAATGGGTCCGTCAATTCGCCCGTCAGACTTCACCTGGGCAAAATCTCGTACCCGCCTTAACAAACGGTTAGCAATCCGCGGTGTCCCCCGGGAGCGACGGGCTACCTCGAGAGCGCCGTCTTCCGTCATGTCGAGCCCGAGGCAGCGGGCGCTGCGAGAGACGATGTCGGTCAGGTCCTTGACGTTGTAAAACTCGAGGCGCTGCACGATGCCAAACCGATCCCGCAGGGGGCTGGTGAGGGAGCCGGCCCGGGTGGTGGCACCGATCAGGGTGAAGGGAGGGAGATCGAGCTTGATGGAGCGGGCCGCTGGCCCCTCCCCTATCATGATGTCGAGCTGGTAGTCCTCCATGGCCGGATAGAGCACCTCCTCCACCACCGGGCTGAGACGGTGGATCTCGTCGATGAAGAGCACATCGTTCGGTTCCAGGTTGGTGAGGAGCGCCGCCAGATCGCCGGCCTTCTCCAGCACGGGGCCCGAGGTGGTCTTGATGTTGACCCCCATCTCGTTGGCGACGATGTTGGCCAGCGTGGTCTTGCCAAGGCCGGGAGGCCCGAAGATCAGCAGATGATCGAGGGCCTCCCCGCGCTGGCGGGCGGCCTCGATGAAGATCTCCATCTGATCGCAGACGTGATCCTGTCCGGTGTAATCGGCCAGCTTTCTGGGCCGGATGGCCCGATCGATGATCTCGTCCTCACGGGCGGCACCGGCCGAGATGAGGCGATCCGCTTCAATCATTGTCTACCTCACACCAGGCTGCGCAGGGATTCACGAATGATCTCCTCTACCGACATGCCGTCGGCAGCCACCTTGCTGACGATCTGGCTGGCCTGCTGCGGCTTGTAGCCGAGGGCCACCAGTGCACTGGCCGCCTCCTCGCTCGCATCCGGGGCTCGCAGCGGGCTCTCTTTCGCGGGCAGGGTGATTTCGGCCGGGGAGAAGAGATCGTGGCTGACCCAGCCCTTGAGGCGGTCTTTCATCTCCACCACCAGGCGCTCGGCGGTCTTCTTGCCCACGCCGGGCAACTTGACCAGGGAGCTTATCTCCTCGCGCTCGACGCTCATCACAAACTGGGTGGCCGTCATGCCGGAGAGAATGGCCAGTGCCAGCTTGGGGCCGACCCCGTTGGTCTTGATCAGCTCGCGAAACAGCGCCCGCTCCTGCTTGTGGTTGAAGCCGTAGAGCAGCTGGGCATCTTCACGCACCACGAAGTGGGTGTGAATGACGGCCTCCTTCCCGAGTTCGGGCAGATCATAGAAGCAGCTCATGGGCATATGAACCTCATATCCCACCCCTCCGACTTCCAGCAACACCTCGGGGGGTTGCTTCTCGATGATGACGCCTCTCAAGCGACCGATCATGTTCTTTTCCTCGCCACGCAGACTCTCGCAAATTGGGTCATAGCATAAAGAATAACTGGATAAGTATCCAGCATAGGTCCATGCAGATCATGGGATGACCCGCTCTTCATACCCGGCCATTTCCCTCGTTCAGAACACTGTCTGTCACTTTATTTTCCATCGGGGATGGCACATCTTCGTCATTGATTGAACACTGAAATGGTCTTGTTCGGCACCATGGAAGGCTTGAATCATGAAAATCGTCACCACATCCAACCTCGGACTCACCATTCTGCTCGGCTGCACCCTGGGCATGGGGGCGATCGGCTGGTATGGCAGCCAGCGGCTGGCTGATCTGCTCTCCTACGTCCTGGGGGCCGCCTGGCAGACGGCAGATGGTGCCATGGAGGGCTCCATCGAACTCGGCAACCAGTCGCTCTATATCCAGAAGATGCTCTCGGGGATCCCCCTCGACGCACCGGAGCTGCAACGGGCAAAAGAGGCGGCCAGCGACGCTTTGCGCCGGGTGGAGCAAGGCGGGCTCATCGATGCGGCAGCCATCACCACGCTGAAGCAGCATGAGCAGACCTATCAGCAAGAGCAGGCACAGCTGCTGACCCTCTATCGCACCTTCACGAGCGCCGATGAGGCGCTGCGCGCCAGTTCTGAACGCATGTCACGCCTCTCGACCAGGCTGGAGGTGATCGGTGACGAGGCCGTCGAGAGCCTCACCCGCTCACCGGATCAGGCCATCAGCTGGAACGGCGGCCTTGCAACCCGCTGGCAGGCGGCCGATGGCAGCATGGAGGCCAACATCGGATTCCTGCGCCAGCTCTATGCGCTGGAGAAGATGCAGAGCGAAGGCCTCACTCCTGCCATCCAGGCCGAGCTGGCACAAGCCACCCGCTTCTATCAGGACGCGGTTGACGGCATGCTGGCAACCGGCCAGTTCGATGTGCCCGGCGACGGGGAGTTTGCAGGCCAAATGCTCTCCACCCAGTATCGTGCCCTGCAAGCCGACAATGCCCGCCTGATCCGTGAATGGACCACAGCCCTGAGCGCTTATCAGAACCAGCTGGCCCGTTACGAACACAGTGCCGACCAGCTCAGGCTGGCGCTGGTCGAGGTCGAGGCCCAGGGGGACGCCACCGTCGAGGATCAGGTTCACCAGCTCAACGCCATCATCGACTACACCAGGGGACTCATCCTGGGGGGCTTGCTGCTCAGCCTGCTGATCGTCACCGGCTGCGGCTTCTGGCTGGTTCGCACCATTGTTCGCCCGCTACTCCAGGTCGACAAGCGCATGCAGGACATCGCCGCCGGGGAAGGAGATCTCAATGCCCGCATCAACCTCTCACGCGACGACGAGATTGGCTCCCTGGCCGGCAGCGTGGATCGCTTCATCGAGAAGCTGCAGAAGATGATCAGCGCCACCATGGACAACAACCAGCACATCAACCAGCACGTGCACACCTCGGTCAACCGGGTCCAGGCCATCAGCCAGAGCAGCCGCCAGACCGCTGCGCATGCCCAGGCGCTGCACCACGACAGCGAGCAGATGGTGCAGGTGGCCACCACCATCTCGGGCAACTGCAACCTGGCGGCACACAACGCCAACGAGGTACGCCAGCTCACCACGCAAAGCAGCCAGTATGTCTCCTCCGCCACCGCCGGCATGCAGCGGGTGGTCATGGAGGTGGGTGAATGTGCCACCGCCATCAACGCCCTCAAGGAGCAGGCAGGGCAGATTGGCCAGATCATCTCCACCATCAGCAATATCTCGGAGCAGACCAACCTGCTGGCTCTCAATGCCGCCATCGAAGCCGCCCGGGCGGGCGAGATGGGGCGCGGTTTTGCCGTGGTGGCCGACGAGGTGCGCACCCTGGCCAATCGCACCGCCACCTCCAGTGCCGAGATAACGGATGTGATCAACAGCATCCAGCAGCAGACAGAGCAGGCTTATCTGATGATGCAACGTAACCTGAAAACCGTGGAATCGGGTATGGCGGACTCCGACAACACCAAGCAGATCCTGTTCAAGGTAGAAGAGGCCATCGATCTGCTCGCCGACATGGTGCAACAGGTGGCAGAGGCGACCAGCCAGCTCTCCCACACCCTGGGGCACACCACGGGCAAGGTTTCGGATATCAGCCTGCAGGCCCAGACGGGCGAACAGGAAGCCCAGGAGTGCCTGCAACTGGCCTCCTCCCTCCATCAGGCCAGCCAGCAGCAACAGCAGTTGCTGTCGCAATTTCGGGTCTAGTGCGGGCGGGGCAAGGCCCCCGCCCTACCCCAGCGCCGCTGAATTTAGCCCTTGGGCCGGGGGGCTTCGCCTGTTAAAATTCCGCACTTGAAATTTTCCAGGGCCAAGCCGCCCGAACTAGCGAAGGTCTACCGCGATGCGTACCAGCCAATATCTGCTTTCCACTCTCAAGGAAACCCCCTCCGACGCTGAAGTTGTCAGCCACCAGCTGATGCTGCGCGCCGGGATGATCCGCAAACTCGCTTCCGGCATGTACGCCTGGCTGCCGACCGGCCTGCGGGTCCTGAAGAAGATTGAAAACATCGTCCGCGAAGAGATGAACAATGCGGGTGCCGTCGAAGTATCCATGCCGGTGGTACAGCCCGCCGAGCTGTGGCAGGAGTCCGGCCGCTGGGATGACTACGGCCCCGAGCTGTGCCGCCTGACCGACCGTCACAACCGCCCCTTCGTGCTGGGGCCGACCCACGAAGAGGTGATCACCGCGCTGGTCCGTTACGAAGTGAACAGCTACAAGCAACTGCCGCTGAATCTGTACCAGATCCAGACCAAGTTCCGCGATGAAGTGCGCCCCCGTTTCGGCGTGATGCGTGGCCGCGAATTCCTGATGAAGGATGCCTACTCCTTCCACATCGACAAGGCCTCCCTGGTCGATACCTATGAGAAGATGCACGCGGCCTACTGCACCGCCTTCACTCGCATGGGTCTGAACTTCCGCCCGGTGCAGGCCGATACCGGCTCCATCGGGGGCACCGGCTCCCACGAATTCCAGGTGCTGGCCGAGAGCGGTGAAGACTTGATCGCCTTCTCCGATACATCCGATTACGCCGCCAACATCGAGATGGCCGAAGCCCTGGCACCGGCTGGCGAGCGCGCTGCCGCAACCAAAGCCCTGACCAAGGTGGCCACCCCGGCCGTCCACACCATCGACGAAGTGGCCACTTTCCTGAACGTGGCGCCGACCGCCATCGCCAAGACTCTGCTGGTACTGGCCGAGGAAGACGAGCACGGCAAACAGGCCGTCATCGCCCTGGTATTGCGTGGCGACCACGAGCTGAACGAAATCAAGGCCGAGAAGCTTTCTGGCGTGGCTAACCCGCTGACCTTCGCCAATGACGAGCAGATCAAAGCGGCCGCCGGTTGCGACGCAGGCTCCATCGGCCCGGTCGGCTTTGCCGGTCGCATCATCGTCGATCGCAGCGCCGCCCATCTGAGCGATTTTGTTTGCGGCGCCAACGAGACCGGTTTCCACCTGACAGGTGCCAACTGGGATCGCGACATCGCCTCTTTTGAGGTTGCCGACCTGCGCAACGTGGTAGAAGGCGACCCGAGCCCGTGCGGCCAGGGCAAGCTGCTGCTCAAGCGCGGTATCGAAGTGGGCCACATCTTCCAGCTGGGTACCAAGTACTCCGAAGCGATGAAGGCGAGCGTGCTGAACGAAGGCGGCAAGTCCGTCACCATGGAGATGGGTTGCTACGGTATCGGGGTTTCCCGTCTGGTGGCTGCCGCCATCGAGCAGAACAACGACCAGTACGGCATCATCTGGCCGGACGCCATCGCCCCGTTCGAAGTGGCCATCGTGCCGATGAACATGCACAAGTCCGAGCGCGTGGCCGAGCAGGCACAGCAGTTCTACGCCGAGCTCAAAGCCGCCGGTGTGGACGTGCTGTTTGACGACCGCAAGGAGCGCCCGGGGGTGATGTTCGCCGACATGGAGCTGATCGGTGTGCCCCACGCCATCGTCATCGGTGACCGTGGTCTCGACAACGGCGTGGTGGAGTACAAGTGCCGCCGCTCCGGCGAGAAGCAGGAAGTGGCGATCAAAGAGATCGTTGCCCTGCTCAAGGCCAAGCTGGGTCGCTGATAACGCGACATACCGCCTTTCGCTTTTCATAGGAAAGCCCCGAGTGCCACGGCACTCGGGGCTTTTTATATGGCTCTCAGCCATGATGCACAAAAATGCGTCTCCAGCGTGAACCAATGAGATAACTGCATTGCCCTGTACACGGCACAGCTGATTTCCTAGACTGGCGCTCTTTACCCAGCTTGCCCGAGAAGTTATGTCCATCGCCTCAGCCAATACCGTTGTCGTGCTCGACTTCGAGACCACAGGGCTTTCACCCGGACAAGGGGATAGAGCCATCGAGATCGGTGCCGTCAGAATCAAGGATGGCCATATCAGTGAGCGTTTCTCGGCATTGATGAATCCGGGCTTCAACGTGAGCAGCTTCATCGAGCAATATACCGGGATCAGCAATGCCATGCTGAAACAGGCTCCCCCCTGTAACGAGGTGATGGCGGATTTCGTCGACTTTATCGGTGATGACAATCTGGTCGCCCACAACGCCTCCTTCGACAAGCGCTTTCTGGATGCGGAAATAGAGCGATTGCCGGCGCAATACCGCGGCCAGTTCGCCTGTTCCCTGCTGCTATCGAGGCGCCTGTTTCCCGATGCCCCGGATCACAAGCTGGGTACCCTGGTGCAATACCGGAGCCTGCCCAATGACGGGGTGTTTCACCGTGCCTTGGCGGATGCAGAGGTGACGGCCCACCTCTGGCTTGCCTTGTTGGAAGAGCTGGCGTGTCGACATGGCATTATCGACCCGGACTTTGAATTGCTGCTGACCCTTGGCAAGAAGCCAAAACAGGCGATTCCATCCTTCCTGCGGGAATATGCGACTCGGAAATAATATGTGCCGACATGCATCATCAATCATCCATGCCATGTCGGCACTGAATTTACCCGCCTTCACATCCATGATGGCCCGGCGTAAAGAGAGGCAGGCAAGCAGATAATTTAGCACTGCACATCAATGAAAAAGCGCGCCAAATGGCGCGCCTTTTGTTTCTGCTCTTCTGGGCGGCAAGGGCCGGAGCCCACTATCTCAACTATTGCGACCGATAAAGAGATCGGTCACATGGCAGCTACTTCTCGCGGCCAGCGCATCCAGCATGTAGGCTGCCGCGTCTTCCGGCGTCATGAAGCCGCTCGGGTCCACATGATCCGAATTCTCCCAGAACTCGCTGCGGATCCCGCTCGGATAGAGGTTCACCAGTCGCAGGGGAGCACTCTTCAGCTCGGCCCGCAAGGATTCGAGAAAGCCGCGCATGCCCCATTTGGAGGCGCAATAGAGGCTCTCGTTTGCCTTGCCGGTCTGGGCGGCAGAGGAGAGCACATTCGCCAGCACCCCGCCCTTGTCGCCGATGAGGCGTACCGTCTGCTGGGCCACCAGTATGGTGGAGATGAGATTGCTCTCCACCACCCGGCGGATCTGCTCGGCGGTGTAGACACCCACCGGGCCGAACTCGCCGACACCGGCACAGTGGATCACCATGTCGGGCAGGCCGCCCCACTCCACCGCAGCGGCAAAGGCGACATCCACCTCTTCGTGGTGCGCCAGATCGGCGGCAATGCCGATCACCGCCTTGCCGAGCAGCTCTTCCTGCTCCTGCAGTTTCTGGTAACGGCGACCCATCATGGAAACCTGATGGCCGCGTTCAACCAGCCCTATGGTCAGGGCGCGGCCCAGTCCGGACCCCGCGCCAGTCACTATGATGTGGCCCATGTGTGCTCCTCAGGGAGATCAGAAGGTGAATTCACCACCGATGAACCAGCCGTCGATGGTCTGATCGACGCGATCGAAGTCCATCTCGGCCTCACGCCAGCCGGCGCGGATCTTGAGCGGCACGGAAGAGAACTTGTAGGAGCCGCCCAGACGGTAGTCGTAGTTGTCGGCATCCTGCACCCGCATATCGCCAAACGCCGCAAAGCCGGTCCCCGGGATGCGTACTTCACCCCCGGTGTAGGCCATCAGCACATCCTTGTCATAGGAGTAGTGCTGGGTGTTGAAATCACCGTCGTAGCGACGACCGGTCAGACCCAGATCGATCTGGAACAGATCGTTGTTGAACAGGCGATAGTAGAGGCTCAGGTCGTAAGCCAGCAGATCGTTGTTGAAGCTGCCGCCGCTGCTGCTGAAGTCGGACATTTCGAACTTGGCGTTGGGCAGCAGCAGGATGCCGTGCTCCAGTTGCAGGTAGCCGCTCCAGTTGTAGTTCTCGTCGTAGCTGCCATCGGCACCCACGCTGCTGACCTGGCCACTTCCCTGGGCATTCCACAGATCGGCACCCGCCGCAAAACGCCAGTCATTGGCGGCCATGGCCCCATGGCTGAGCAGAGCCATCACAGTGCCGGCAATCAGGGTCTTCTTCATCACTTCGCTCCATTTTGGACTGGAAAGGCCATCATTTTACCCGCTGGGCAAGGAATACCTAGAGTAAAAAGCTGAACAAGCGTCCATAAATGTCAGTGCTTCATCCCTTTCATGGGTTCGACCGGCTTCACGGGCAGGCTCAGTGACAGCGTCTGACCATCGTCCAGGGTCAGGGTCAGCGGGAAGGGCGTGCCCTGGGCCAGGGTATGGATGTCGAACAACATGATGTGCAGGCTGCTGGGCTTGAGCACGGCCTCCCCCTTGGCCGGGATCTCGATGCTCTCCACCTGGCGCATCTTCATGACGCCGTTCTCGTGCAAATGGGTGTGCAGCTCGACACGGCCCGCCTCAGGGGACGCACCCGCCACCAGTTTCACCGGTTTGTCCCCATCGTTCCTGAGCACCATGAACGCCGCCGTGTTCGGCGAGCCAGGGGGCAGCAGGCGCACATAACCATCGACCGCGTCGACCTTGGCCAGGGCCGGGGCGGCCAGAAGCAGTGCCATGGTGGAATAAAACGCACGTTTAAACATGGTTGAAATCCTTTTATGATGTTGTTAAACGAGACAAAGCTTACCCCTGTGGCAAGCATTTGACAGCCCCCGACAACAAGGATTCAGACATGGCCCTCACAATTCTGGCCGAACAGCAGGACGGCTTGCTCACCCTGACCTTCAATCGACCGGAAAAGCGCAATGCCCTCAACACGGAGACGTATCTGGCGCTGACCGACGCACTGCGCCAGGCCGCCCGGGACGAAGAGGTCCATGTGCTGCTGTTGCAGGGCCAGGCGGAGTGCTTCACCGCCGGCAACGATCTGGCCGACTTTGTTGGCAAGCACGCCCTTGAGCCGGACGATCCCATCCTGCAATTTCTGCACACCCTGGCCGACTTCCCCAAACCGGTGATCGCCGCCGTGGGCGGCCCGGCAGTCGGCATCGGCACTACCCTGCTGCTGCACTGCGACCTGGTCTATCTGGGTGACAACGCCCGGCTGCAGCTGCCTTTCGTCGAGCTGGGGCTGGTGCCGGAGTTTGCCGCCAGCTTGCTGCTGCCACGCGCCGTCGGTCACCTCAAGGCGGCGGAGCTGTTGCTGCTGGCAGAGGCCATCGATGGGGAAGAGGCGCTGCGTCTCGGGCTCGCCAACCGGGTGCTGGCCCCGGCGGACCTGCTCCCCTTCGCTCGGGAGCAGGGACTGAAACTGGCGGCCAAGCCGCCGATGGCGCTCCAGAAGAGCAAGGCGCTGCTCAAGCAGGAGCTCAAACAGGCGGTGCATTTCGTCATCGACCTGGAAGCGCGCGCCTTCGCCCAGGCCCTGCAAGGGGAAGAGGCGCAAAGCCGCATCGCCAGCAAGCTGCAAAAACGGCGCTGAACTCAGTTGAGACGGAACCGGCCTATCAACTCGCAGCCCTGCACCCTGTCCTGCACCTGAATAAGCCGGGCAATCTCCGGATTGGGGTGGCGCTTCAAGAAGGAGAGCAGGGCGGCGCGGCAGCAGCCCAGCTCACTGATGAGGGATTCGCACTCCCGGTTGGGGCACTGGGGCACCAGGGCGGTGACCAGCTCGGAGGCGAGCTTGAGGTAGCGCAGTTCATAGGCGGGCTCTTCCATGGCACGCCAGAAGTCAGCCATGCGGTGACAGGTGGCGACCCGCATGCTGGCCAGTTCGTCCAGATCCCCGGAGGCCAGCTCATAGACTTCCCCCAGGGCCTGCTGATAGAGGCAGATCGCCGTACCCAGAGCCCCCATGCCAAGGGCATTCTCCGCCTCCAGCATGTAACGTTGCCAGTTCTGATGTTCCATGTTCCTCTCCTTTGCCGACACGAGTGGAGTCTGTATCATGGCCAATCGAGAACAAATATCAACCAGACCCTTTGTGCTGGTTTTTATAGCACTTGGCAACCTGGGGGCGTCTCGATTACGATCCTCACCCTCGATATTCAACTGCATGCATCACTCATGACGCCTCGTCTCCCTCAAATGCTGGGCTGCTCCCTGCTCTGCATCCCCCGCATGCTGGTCTGGATCTATTAGCTGCGCTCTATCGAACGCCACTAACCAGATCCATCAACAAGAGGGAATACCAAGATGAAACCCTGCAAGCACTGGTCTCAGGTCGAATATCTGCACCTGACTGTGACCAATCCCAACATCTGTCTCAAGGGGAAGCACAGCTACTACTCCGGCGCCTGGGACGGTCCGTTCGAAGACGCCGCCGTACGCTATCTACATGGCGACAGCTTTAGCCGCCATCCCGACACTGGCTGGGAACCGCTATGGCACATCGACAGACTTCACATCGGCGACTACGTGCAGATCGCCGCAGGTGTGAAGATCCTGATGGGGGGCAACCATACCCACAATACCGACTTCATCAGTACTTATCCGTTTCTGGAGATGGAGGCACTCAAGCGCAGTTATCGACCGGCTGGCGATACCTGCATAAGCAATGATGTCTGGATCGGCATGGACACGATGATTATGCCCGGAGTCAGTATTGGTGATGGTGCCATCATTGCAGCGCGCTCGCTGGTCAATCAGGATGTCCCACCCTACGCCATGGTCGCAGGGACGCCCGCCAAAGTCCTGCGAATGCGTTTCGGCGATGACGACATCGTGCGACTGCAGGCGCTGGCCTGGTGGGACTGGCCCGATGAAAAGGTACAGGCGCTGCTCCCCTGGATCCAGCAAGGGGAAGTGTCCCTGCTAGAGCAAGCGGCCAAGCAGTGGCAAGAGCATTCGAGCCCACTCACTGGGCGCTGAATACAAAAAAGGGCGACCCGGTGTCGCCCTCTCTTGTGAATATATTTGCTCATTTCGCAATTTGTGACGGATTGACGCGACACTGCTTGCCGGGGTAACCAGGCAGATCCGCCGCCTTGCTGCTGCACGCCAGCCGTTTGGCTTCGGCGAGGCGATCCGCGAGGTTGACCTCATCGATCGGCTGCCAGGCCATCTGCTGGCCGAGCCAGCTGGCCCAGGCAAACTCGACGAAGTAGACCTGATCCTTCTTGCTGAAGTAGCCCGCATCCTGCAACAGCCCCGCCAGGGTGCGGTAGGGATAATCCGGCAACTCACCGATATGGCCGGGCAACTGCTCGGGAGTCAGGGGTTGACCCCGTTCATCCTTGAGCCAGGCCCAGTGGTTGTTCTGCATCTGGCTCCAGAAATTGGCCCTGTCCTGCAACCGTGCGATCACCTTGACCCTGACCTGCTTCACCCCCTGCTGCCACAGCGCCTTGGTCAGGTGGTGCCTGTCCACCAGCCAGTAACCCCCATCCGGCGCGATGACGATAGGGATCTCTTTCTTTTTCATCAGTTTGTCGAGCTGCTTCTCGCTCTTGTCCGCCAGCTCCCGGGCAGTGGTATCCACCTGCAACTGACCGACGCCACCCTGGGTGGGGTGCAGCGCCTCTATGTTTACCTCGCACCAGCTTCCCACCGGGCTGCTCTTCTCGCACGGGGACAACGCCCAGGCGCCCTGGCTCAGCACGCAGGCCAACAAGATCCATGCTCTCATCACTCTCTCCTTTTCCTGGCGCTCACGGCGCCCCCTCGTTGACAGCCGCATCGGATATCATGGGACTCATGCTGGCGGTCTGACCAGCAAAGGGGATATCATGATTTCCCATCTGCCGGCGATGCATTCTCGCCGAGTTTTCTCCCCGCTTCACACATTTTGAAGGATTCACCATGAAAGGATGGAGCCCCCTGTTGGCCCTGCTGGGCTGTGCCTGCGTCCAGGCTGCCGATGTGCCGCCCGGTACCCCACTCGCCGCCGAACAGGCCGTCGTCCGTCATCTCAAGGATGAACCGGCGAGCCTGAGCCCTCTCAAGCTGGTGGGACTGCCGGAGCTGCAGGTCCTCAGAGACCTTTACGAGGGGCTGCTGACCCAGGGGCCGGACGGCAAGGTGCTGCCCGGGGTGGCCGCGAGCTGGGAGAACAAGGACAACCGGCAGTTCACATTCCATCTGAGGCAGGATGCCCGCTGGTCCAACGGCGACCCCGTGCGCGCCGCCGACTTCGTCTATGGCTGGCGCAAGCTGGTTGACCCCAGGGAAGCCGCCACTTTCGCCTGGTTCGCCCAGCTCGCCCGCTTCGACAAGGTGGACGACATAGTGGCAGGCAAGCTGGCCCCCGATGCGCTCGGGGTGGAGGCCGTCGATGACCATACCCTGAAGGTGACCCTCTCCCAGCCGGTGCCCTATTTCCTGAGCCTGCTGACCCACCCCAGCCTGTCGCCCCTGCACCAGGCCAGCATGGAACAATATGGCAACCAGTGGACCCAGCCCGGCAAGCTGGTGGGCAACGGCGCCTTCGTGTTGAGTCACCGGGTGGTGAACGAGAAACTGGAGCTGACGCCCAATCCCTACTACTGGGATCGCGCCCACACGGTGCTGACCCGCGTCACCTTCGTGCCCATCAACCAGGAGAGCGCGGCCACCCACCGCTATCTGGCCGGGGATCTGCACATCACCGAATCCTTCCCCAAGGAGCAGTACCAGAGCCTGATGGCCCAGATCCCGGGGGAGGTCTATACCCCGGAACAGCTCGGCACCTACTACTACGCCTTCAACACCCAGCGCCCGCCCCTCAATGATGTGCGGGTGCGCCAAGCGCTCTCCTACACCATCGACAGGGGCCTGATTGCCGACAAGGTGCTGGGCACCGGGGAGAAACCGGCCTACCACTTCACCCCGGACGTGACCGCCGACTTCGACCCCAAGCCCAATCTGCTTTCCACCAGCAGTCAGCAGGCGCTGGACGAGCGTGCCAGAGCCCTGCTGAAAGAAGCGGGCTACGGCCCAAGCAATCCCCTCAAGCTGACCCTGCTCTACAACACGGCGGAAATTCACAAGAAGATGGCACTGGCCATCGCCAACCTGTGGAAACAGAAGCTGGGGGCCCGGGTCGAGCTCACCAACCAGGAGTGGAAAACCTATCTCGACAGCCGTCAAAGCGGCCAGTTCGAGGTGATCCGCTCCTCCTGGGTCGCCGATTACAACGACCCCTCCGCCTTCCTCGGGCTCTGGGGATCGGGCCACAGCGGCAACATGGCCCGGTTCGCCAACCCGGCTTACGACAAGCTGCTGGCGCAGGCGGCCAACAGTCAGGATCCCGCAGAACGGGCCCGCCTGTTCGATGAGGCCGAGGCCATCTTGCAGAAGGAGGCCCCCATCGCCCCCATCTACCAGTACACCAATGCCCGGCTCATCAAGCCCTGGCTCAAGGGGTATCCCATCAACAACCCGGAAGACGTGGCCTACAGCCGTCAGCTCTACCTCGTCAAACACTGAGTCCGGGGAGGGGTCGGGACATCTGACCCCTCCTGGCACTGTTCCTGTTCAAGTTCCCGGCATAAAATGCCGCCTCTTTTCATTCATCAACCCCGTGATCCGATCCTGCCATGCGTGCTCTGCTCCTGATTGCCCTGTTTGTTGCCCTTCCCGCCAAGGCCGCCGATGAAACCGAATGCCGCCAGGCCTTCCTCGAATGGATGTTGAGCCAGCAGAAGCAGTTCAGCGACCGCAAGGCCAGCAAGATGGAGCGGCGCAATGCCGAACGAGCCATCGATCAGGCCCGGGATGCCTTCGCCAAGCAGGAGAGTTTCTGCCAGGCCATGGCCTGGGTCGCCAGCGCAGAAGACAATGACCCCCGCTTCAAGCCGAGGACGGGGGAGATCCACGACTTCACTCCCCGCGGCTGAGCCGCCATCTACGACTTTTTTCAGCCTTTCCCGTGTTGATTTATTGACCCAAGCCAAGGTGGTGTAACAGTCCGCATCTACAATGACGCCGTAACAATCACAAAAATAAAAAATAATTTTATCAGTTACTTGGCTCATTCAGGATGCGCACATGACCACAACCCGGCACGAAGGGGAGATCCGTTTCCCCGATCACATATCACTGATCTCGACCACGGATCCCGCCAGTCACATCACTTATGCCAACCAGCACTTTTGCGATGTGGCGGGCTACAGCGCGACCGAAATGGAAGGGGAGCCCCACAATCTGGTCCGCCACCCCGACATGCCCAAGGCCGCGTTCGCCGACATGTGGCGCCGCCTGCAACAAGGAAAGAGCTGGATGGGGCTGGTAAAGAACCGCGCCAAGAGTGGTCAGTTCTACTGGGTCAACGCCTACGTCACGCCGATTCTCAACGATCAGCAGCAGATCATCGAATACCAGTCTGTCCGCACCCGTCCCCAGGATCACGACATCGCCTGGGCAGAGCAGCTCTATGCCCGGATCCGTGACGGCAAGGCACTGCCCTGGCTGGCCCGGCTGACCCTGGAGCCGGGGCAGCTGTGTCTGCTGCTCTCTGGCACCGCCCTGCTCGGCATGGGGGCCAGTCTGGTCACCGGCCAGCCGGGGTGGGGAGTCATCACCCTGCTCTGCTTGCTGGCCCAGATGGGACATGGCTGGCATCTGCAACGGCGGCTGGCCAGGCTGCTGGCCATGGCGGGCGAGGAGCAGGGCAGCGCCCTTTGCCAGGTACTCTATGCCAGGCGTCAGGACAGCCTGGCCGCCCTTGAACTGCTGCTGCGCATGAAGAAGGCGGAGCTGCGCGCCGTGGTAGGTCGCAGCGCGGACACCAACCAGCAGATCCTGCAGGCGGCGGAAGATGACAGGGGGCATATCCAGACCATAGACACTCACCTGCAACAGCAGCGGGCCCAGAGCGAGCAACTGGCGGCGGCCATCACCCAGATGAGCCAGTCCATCCGCGATGTGGCTGACAATGCCCACCAGGCCAATGCGCTGGTGGGCGAGGTCCAGCAGGTGTCCGCCAGTGGCCAGCAGGCGCTGGCCACCACCCGGGATTCGGTCGACAGGCTTCATCAGGAGCTGGACGCCAGCCAGGGCGTGCTGGCGCGCCTGACCCAGGACAGCCAGAAGATCAACGGCATTCTGGAGGTGATCGGGCAGATTGCGGATCAGACCAACCTGCTCTCCCTCAATGCGGCCATCGAGGCGGCACGGGCCGGTGAACAGGGGCGCGGCTTTGCGGTGGTGGCCGACGAGATACGGGCCCTGGCCCAGAAGACCCGCAGTTCTACCGGCGAGATAAGCGACATGATAGGGGCGCTGCAACAGAGCACCCGGCAACTGTCCGATGGCATGGAGCAGGGGGCCCAGACATCAGTGCTCTGCCAGCAGCACATGGGGGCCACCGCCGAGGTGCTCGACCAGATCAACCGGATGCTGGCCCGGGTGACCCACACCAGCGACGAGATAGCCCAGGCGGTGAGCCAGCAGGCGGATGTCACCAGCACCCTGGATCAGGGGATCCACCAGATCCACCAACTGGCGAGCCACACCGCGGACAACAGCCGTCAAGCCCTCGATGGCATCACCCTGCTGGTGGAGCGGCTGCAAAACCTCTCCCGCCTGATCAACCAGTTCCACGACTGACCCCCTTGCCGTGTAGTTTGGCGCGCCCCCGGGCGCGCTGCCGATCTCTCCTCTCCTTCACGACGACAGGCTCCCGCCGGGGGCAAGAAGTCCGTCTCAGGATTTGCCCTTGAACTGCTTGATGCTTCGCTTGCCCTGGGTGCGACGGTTCGCCTGCTTGTCTCTTGGCGCCCGTTTGCTCTCCCCGCTGGCGGGTTTGTCGGTCACCGGGAAACCTGCCAGCGCCGCCAGGGGCAGGGGCCGACCGGTCAGGGCCCGGATCCCCTCGAGCGCCTCCCCATCCCCGTGGCAGGTAAGGGAGATGGCCAGACCGCTCTGTCCGGCACGGGCGGTACGACCGATACGATGCACGTAGACGGGCGCATGCTCCGGCAGATCCAGATTGATCACCACCGGCAATGCCTCCACGTGGATGCCGCGCGCCATCAGGTCCGTGGCCACCAGCACCCGCACCCTGCCCTCCTTGAAATCCGCCAGCGCCTGCTCCCGCGTGGCCTGATCCTTGTTTCCGTGCAGGGCCGCCACCGTCATGCCAGCCCTGGCGAGTTTCTTGGCCACCCCGTCCGCGTCGTCCCTGGCACTGATGAAGACCAGCACCTGGGGCCACTCTCCGGCCTCCAGCAGGGCGATCAGCGCAGGCACCTTGCTGCTCCTGTTGACCAGATAGAGCCGCTCCTCGATGTCGTTCACCAGGCTGTTGAGCGGCTCGGCCTCGATGCGCACCGGATCCTGCAGCAGGCCCGAGGCCAGGCTCTCCAGCTCGACCGGCAAGGTGGCGGAGAAGAGCATCTGCTGCCGCGCCTCCGGCATTGCCTTCATCAGCCACTGGATATCGGGCCAGAACCCCATCTCCAGCAGGCGATCCGCTTCATCCAGCACCAGCATGCGCAGGGCACCCAGCCCCAGCGTCTGCTGGGCCAGCAAGTCCCGCAACCGTCCGGGGGTCGCCACCAGCAGTTGGGGGCCGAGAGCCAGTTCCTGCTCCTGCCACTCCTGGGCCACCCCGCCACACAGGGTCAGAAGGCGCACCCCCAACCCGTCGGCAATCTCCTGCAGGGCGGCGCTCACCTGGCTTGCCAGCTCCCGGGTGGGGACCAGTACCAATCCCTGTACCCGGTCACTGGCTGCGTCCAGCCTCTGCAGCAGCGGCAGGCCGAATGCCAGGGTCTTGCCACTGCCGGTCCTGGCCAGGGCAAGCAGATCCCGTCCTGACAAGGCAGCAGGAATGGCTAGCTGCTGAATGGGGGTCGGTTTTTCCAGCGCTGCGGGCAGCAGGGGCAACAGGGCGGGGTCAAGGGCGAGTTCGTCAAACGTCATGGGGATCGCAGATACAAGCTGAACGAGGATGTGGAGGCGAAGTCTAGCCAGACCCACCCCATAAGTAAAAGGTTCGGGAGCGCAATAAAAACGGCCTGCCCCGTGTGAACGGGGCAGGCCGTCAGGCAATCAGCCTGTGGCGCGACTTACAGAACGGCCAGGGCGGCGGCGTAGTTCGGCTCGTCGGCGACTTCGGCCACCAGCTCGCTGTGCAGCACCTTGTCATGCTCATCCAGTACCACGATGGCACGGGCAGCCAGACCCACCAGCGGACCGGAGGAGAAGGCCACGCCGTAGTCCTGCAGGAAGGAGACGCCACGCAGGGTGGAGAGGTTCACCACCTTGTCCAGACCCTCGGCGCCGCAGAAACGGGCCTGGGCGAACGGCAGGTCGGCGGAGATGCACAGCACGACGGTGTTGTTCAGGGCGCTTGCCTGCTCGTTGAACTTGCGTACGGAAGTGGCGCAGGTCGGGGTGTCGACGCTCGGGAAGATGTTCAGGATCTTGCGCTTGCCGGCGAAGGTCGCCAGGGTCGCATCGGACAGATCGCCAGCAACCAGGGAGAAGGGCTTGGCCTGCTCACCGGCAACGGGGAAGTGGCCGGAGACGGAGACGGGGTTGCCTTGCAGGGTGACGGTATTGCTCATGTTAGGTCCTTGATGATTGATGTGGGATCCAGGGTCCCCAGTATAGGCCCGCCACGGGATGACAAACACCCGCTAATGAAAGGGATTTGGCATCCCTTTGCATCCCCCCTGCTCCAGAGGCAGCTCAGCGGCCACTGACATGGCCCCGGACAAAGAGGAGAAGAGGGCTTGACCTTGGACTTTACACCAAGGTTTACACTCGGCTCAGTCATCCAGGATCCCGCAGGGGCGGGATCCCTCAAGAGGAACGCATCATGAGCAAATCCTGCTGCAGCCATCAACACGCCGCCGCCCCCATCAAGGCCGTCAGCAAGGCCGCCACCCCACAGGCCGGGCACAGCCACACCAGCCACTGCTGCGACAACGCGGCACAGGCCAGTGGTGTCGCCAACCCGACCCGCCACGATCATCAGGGGCAAAGTGGCGCAGACGGCCCGGGGGATGAAGAGCCCCCCAGAGGCACTTGCGCCACCGACACAGCCCACGACCACGATCATCATGAGCAGGGGCACGCCCACACGGGCGCCGCGACCGAGCCGCCGCTGGCTACCCCCGAGCAAAACAGCCGCCGCCACAGCTGGCAGGTGCTGGGCATGGATTGTCCCAGCTGTGCACGCAAGATAGAGACCGCCGTCAGCCGGCTGGAGGGCGTACAGCAGGCTCGGGTGCTGTTTGCCACCGAGAAGCTGGTGGTGGATCTGGCCCCCGGCCTCTCCCCCGATCCCGTCACCGCCGCCGTGCTGGCCGCCGGCTTCCAGCTCAAAGGGGGAGCTCAGAACACGGCTCGCAGCGAACCGGGCCGCAGCCCGCTGATGCAGAGAGTCAGCAACCTGCTCGGCAAATACTGGCAGCCCCTGTCGCTCGCCGGCTTGATGGGGGTGGCGGCCCTGCTGCCGAGCCAGATCGGTCAGCCGCTGTTTACCCTGGCCACCCTCTGGGGGCTGTGGCCCATCTCCCGCAAGGCATGGGCGCTGACCAGAAGCGGCTCCCCCTTCGCCATCGAGACCCTGATGACGGTCGCCGCCGTGGGGGCCCTGTTCCTCGGTGAAACGGCCGAAGCGGCCATGGTGCTGCTGCTGTTCATGCTGGGGGAACATCTGGAGGCCTACGCTGCCGGCCGCGCCCGCGCCGGGGTCACCGCCCTGATGGCGCTGGTGCCCGACAAGGCGCTGCGCATCCGCACCACTGCCGAGGGCGAGGTGCGCGAAGAGGTCGCTGCCGACCAGCTGCGTCCCGGTGACATCATCGAAATCGCCCCGGGCGCCCGCCTGGCCGCCGATGCCCGCCTGCTCGACCCCCTCGGCGCCTTTGACGAGAGCGCCCTGACCGGCGAATCCATCCCGGTGGAGCGCCGTCAGGGTGACAAGGTCCCCGCCGGCAGCCTGGCGGCGGATCGGGTGCTGCGCCTCGAGGTGGTGTCCGAACCCGGCAACAACGCCATCGACCGCATCCTGCATCTCATCGAGGAGGCCGAGACCCAGCGCGCGCCCATCGAGCGCTTCATCGACCGCTTCAGCCGCTGGTATACCCCGGCCATGATGCTGGTTGCCCTGCTGGTGGTGCTGGTACCGCCGCTTGCCTTCGGCCAGAGCTGGGACGAGTGGGTCTATCGCGGGCTGGCGCTGCTGCTGATCGGCTGCCCCTGCGCCCTGGTCATCTCCACCCCGGCGGCGGTCACCTCGGCACTGGCGGCAGCCACCCGGCAGGGTGCCCTCATCAAGGGGGGCGCCGCGCTGGAGCGCCTCGCCCACATCGATACCCTGGCCTTCGACAAGACCGGCACCCTGACCCTGGGCAAGCCGCAGCTGACCGAACTGGTGAGCCTCAATGGCCAGCCGGAGGCCGAACTGCTGGCGCTGGCGGCCGCCATCGAGCAGGGCTCCCACCACCCGCTGGCCCGCGCCGTGGTGACGGCGGCAGGGAAGCGGGGTCTTGCCCTGGCGGCGGCCCAGGATCTGCGCGCCCTGCCCGGCATGGGGGTAGAGGGTCGCATCGACGGCACCCTCTGGCAATTGCTGGCGCCGAGTCGGGTCGCCTCCCTCGATGACGCAACACGGGGCCGGGTCGCCGCCCTGGAGCTGCAAGGCAAGACAGTCGTGGTGCTCGATCAGCCCGACGCCGCCCCGGCCGCCCTGCTGGCCCTGCGCGACCAGATCCGGCCGGAAGCGGCTGCGGCGCTGCAAGAGCTCAACCAGCTCGGTCTGCAGAGCATCATGCTGACCGGCGACAACCCCCGCGCCGCCGAGGCGATCGCCACCGAGCTCGGCATGGGCTGGCGCGCCGGCCTGCTGCCGGAGGGCAAGGTCGATGAAATCGCCACGCTCGGCCTCAGCCAGAAAGTCGCGATGATCGGCGACGGCATCAACGACGCCCCGGCCATGAAGCGGGCGAGCATCGGCATCGCCATGGGAGGCGGCACCGACGTGGCGCTGGAGACCGCCGATGCGGCACTGACCCACAACCAGCTCGGCGGGGTTGCCGCCATGATCCGGCTCTCCCGCGCGGCGCTGGCCAACATCCACCAGAACATCGCGCTGGCGCTGGGGCTCAAGGCCATCTTCCTGGTCACCAGCCTGCTCGGCATCACCGGCCTGTGGATTGCGGTGCTGGCCGACACCGGCGCCACCGCCCTGGTCACCGCCAACGCCCTGCGCCTGCTGCGAAAACGCTAGGCCGACCGTTAACGGTACAACCAACAGCCGCCCCAACGGGGCGGCTTTTTTATTGCCTCTCCCACAGCAAAGAAAAAGCGCGGCTGCCGGTCGGCAGTCGCGCTTTGCTTACTCTCTCGGTGTTATCCCGCCCTTGGCGAGGCGGAATTCAACCCGGGGCTGCCGAGCCAACCCCGGGCTCGATGGGAAAGACTTACTTGGCGCTGCACTCCTGGATGATGACGCTGCCCACCTCGCCGGAAGTCTGAGTCGGGTCAACCTTCACCAGGAAGCTCCACAGACCCTGTTCCAGCGTGATGCTGTTGTTGCCCATGCCACCGTCGCCGTGCTGGAGCGGGTAAACCTGCTCGGGCTCCAGTGCGATCAGGGTGCCACCGGCATCCTTCACGAAGAACTGCTTGCTCCAGTTGCCATCGTCGTTGGCAAACTTGAAGTCAAAGCTGCCCGCGTAGTTGAAGGTGGCCTGATAGATGGCGAGGTTGCCTTCCATCCCCTTGTAGCTCAGCTGGTAGGCCGGCTGGGCGTTCCAGTCGCTCAGACTGCCGCGCACATAGAGCGGGAAGCCGAGCGGATTGCCCGCGACGGTATCCAGCACCTTGCAGCTCTGCGCCGGTTCGGTGTAACTGACGCTCAGGGTGGGCTTGTCCTTGTTCATGGCGGTGAAGACAAACTTGTAGGTGCCAGCCCTCTCCACGTTGAACGGCAGATCCCCGCCATTGGCACAGAGCGTATTGACCTGGCCGGTCGCAAGCTGGTCGGTATCGCTGCACTTGCCGTAATTGACGGGGCCACTCCACTCGTTGCCAGCGATCTTCACCTGGGTCGACCCCAGCTGATCCGCCGTCACCTCGGTGGTGAACTCATAGGTGAAGTTGCCACTGAAGTTCATCTTGTTGACCGGATCCCACTGATTCAGGAAACCGCGCACGAACACCTCGGTGTCACCAAAGGGAGGCAAGGTGCTCAGATCCGTCTTCTTGCTCACCGGCAGCCCCGCGCCCTGGGCACCGCTCTGCGGCTTGACGAACACCGCCGCCGACCAGGCGCCAAGGGTCAGCTGACCGCTGTCATTGGCCGCCCCGCTGGCGATGCTGTCGGAGTCACGGTGGGCACCGCTCAGGACCATGCCGGTCAGATCGATGGGCTGATCCTTGCCGTCACGGAAATCGCCGATGCTCTGGGGCCGATTGGTGGCGTTGATCATCACCACCAGGCCGTCGATGGCCGGATCCAGATCCGCACCGGCGCCCACCCCGTCATCCACACTCATCACGATGAGACCCGGGATCTGCTCAGGGCCTGTGTTGCGGAAGTCGACCCGCTTGATCACCTCGGCGCCGCTGCCAAGACGCAGCAGACGAGAGGATTGACGCAGTTCGGAGAGCTCCTGGTAGAAGTTCACCATCTGATGCATCTCGGCCGAACCCGGCTTGGCGTGCTGGCCAAGCACCTGCTCGATCAGCTCGTAGTTGGCCTCGTCCTTGTCCTTGCGCGGCAAGCCCTTGTCGAAGTTGTTGTCGCCAAGGGTGTAATCGACCCGGTTGTACCAGTCACCGGAGTCGTAGCTGTCCCGCTCCATGGACTTGGAGCGCAGCAGTTCGACACCCGCGTGGGTGAAGGGAATGCCCTGACCCAGCATGGCAGTCGCCAGAGAGACCCCCTGCATCCGCACCAGGTCGGCCCCGGCGGGTGCCTTGTACGCCAGGTTGTCGAACAGGGTCTGGTTGTCGTGCTTGTCGACATAGTTCTGGATTTCGGTCGGATCCTGGGCATAGCCCGCCGGTTGACCGTTGTAGTCGATGTCGGAGCCTTTCTTCGGAATGCCGTCCTTGTCGGTCAGCACAAACTCCTTGAGGTTGCCCGCCATGCCGAGGCGCACCAGATCGGACTGATGCAGAGCGGTGGCGAGATCGACGCCGTCCAGCTCGTTGGCATCCACCAGGGCACCGTTGCCAAAGCCCTGGGTCTTGCGAATGGCTTCGCCGCCGTCGAACGGGCTGCCCCCGCGCACCGCATCACGCAGCCGGTCGGAGAAGGAGCCGATGCCGGTACCGGCCAGATGCTTCTGGGTCGCCTGCACGAAGCGCTTGTCATCCTGTACCTCGCCGAAGTTCCACCCCTCGCCGTAGAAATACATGTCCGGATTGACCTTCTTCACCTCGGCCAGGGCCTGCACCATCTGATCTTTCGGGTGATGGCCCATGAGGTCGAAGCGGAAGGCATCGATCTTGTAGTCCCGTGCCCAGGTGACCAGGGAGTCATCCATCAGCTTGGCGAACATGGCGTGTTCCGGCGCCGTGTTGGAGCAGCAGGTGGAGTTTTCCACCGAACCGGTCTCCGGATTGAGGCGCTGGTAGTACCAGGGCACAATCTTGTCGAGCACGGATTTGGAACCGAGACCCGCTTCGTTGGTGTGGTTGTAGACCACGTCCATCACCACGTTCATGCCGATGTTCTGCTTGATGGCCTGCACCATCTCGCGGAACTCCTTGATCCGGGTCGTCCCCTCCGCATTGGTGGCGTAGGAGCCTTCCGGAGTGGTGTAGTGGTAGGGGTCATAGCCCCAGTTGAAGGAGTCCACCCCGCGCAGATAGCCGTACAGCTCCTGCACCACGGGGTTCTCCTTGCTGTCGCTGGCTTGCAGATCACCGAGCACGGCTTCGATGGTCTCGCCGCCACCACAGTGGCTGGCAAACCTGGAGTTCTTGACCTCGGGATTGACCTCGCACAGCTTGCTGAAGTCATCGCCGATGTTGGCCACCTTGGCCGGGTCCTCGTTGACGGTAGCGATGTCGAACACCGGCAGCAGGTGCAGGTGGCTGACGCCGCTCTTGGCCAGGGATTTCAGGTGGGTGACGGGCACGCTGTCGCTGTCGGTCAGCCCGAGGAACTTGCCGCGGTGCTCCACCGGCGTCGACTCGTCGTTGCCGGTCAGATCCCGGACGTGGGCCTCATAGATGGTGATGTCGGCGGGGTTCTTCTGGCTGTGGGGCGCCTTCAGGCTGTCCCAGCCTTCCGGCTTGAGGGCCGGATCGTCGAGATCCACCACCTGGCTGAACTCGGAGTTCATCGCCAGGCTCAGGGAGTAGGGGTCGGTCACCTGATAGGATTCCAGCTTACGGCTGACCGGGTGATAGACCTGGATATCGTAGCGGTAGTATTTGCCGACCAGATCGCTGCCCCCCTGCACGCTCCAGCTGCCGCTGGCCTCGTCCAGGGTCATGGCGCGCTCGCCAAGCGACTTGTGCTGCTCGTCGAACAGCGCCAGCTTGACCGACTTGGCGGTCGGCGCCCAGAGCCGGAAGGTGACATTGCCCCCCTCCACCACGGCGCCGTAGGCCAGCTTGGTGGCCGCTTCGCTGTAAAGGGCATCGAGGGCACCGGCACTCTGCACCAGGGTCGCCCCCTGCAGGATGCCGTCCGCATCGGTCCCGATGGCGACCAGCTCACCCTTGAGCAGGGGCTTGAGATCTTTCCCCGCAGGCAGGGCGAAGGCGGCGGCATCCTTGAGGTGCGGGTATTTGGCCTGCTGCTCTTCGGTCAGGCTGGTCGGGGTCAGCTTGAGGTAGGGGAAATCGAATACACCCTCGCTGTTTGCGGTGATGGTGCCTGACTCTGTGTAGTAGAGGCGCACATAGGGCTTGTCCTTGCCCCCTTGCCAAATCAGGGTGTTGTCGTCGATGAGATGGGCACTGGCCCCCGCCACGCCGAAGGCGGCGGTGAACGCTTCCGCCCGGCTGCCGAAGATCTCGTTCTTGCCGGCGACGATGGCCACGGTGCGATCCGGGTGATCACTGAAGACCACCTTCATGTCGCTGCCGGTCAGGTTCGCGAGATCGCCGTTGCGGGCGATGAAGTTGATGCAGCCTTCCATCTTGGAGAGCGGCACGACCCAGGCCGGACCAAAACTGTCCGCCGCGGACGGCGTCTTGCTCTTGTCATCCCAACCGGTGTTGAGGCCGCCCTCCGAGGTCGAGTTGCAGGCGTCGTTGTTCCACAGGTGCAGGCTGTGGCTGGCGAACGGGCCGGTGACACCGCGCGCCGCGCTGGTCTGGGTATCCACCAGGGCGATGACCGCTTCGTCGGGGCCGGCCGTCAGCAGTTCGGCCGGGGGCTGGACGTTGGGAAGACGAGCGACGGGCTCATCCTGAGGGGCAGGGGCAGGAGCAGAAGAACTGTTGTCGTTACAGCCTGACAAAAGCGCGAGCAGTGAGGCTGTTACCAGCGCCACTTTGGTCTTTTTCATATCCATTTTTTTATAATTCCCGCTGTAGTTAGTCTCGATATCCGAGTACCCGGTCATTGCCGAGCGGTGTCATATTAATCAGCGGGAATTGCCGTAAATGTGAGCGGATGGGCAAAAAAAACCAATCCGCATCAACAAGATAACGTTTTCATAACGAAAACTCGATCGCGCTCACAGACCTGGCACCGCTTTCGGCCCATACCAGCGAGAAGAGGGGAGCGAGTGACGAAATCAATGTCCAATCAAATGGATAGAGGGGGCTGGGTGATGAAACGGATTGAGGAGCAGGCCAGGCGGCTGGACCAGGAGTATCAGGGCATTGCCCAGTTGTTCGATCAGTTCTGCCAGCAGGCCGGCGTGCTCGCCGAACGCTATCACTTCTTCAACTGGCCGGATTATGAAGAGAGCCCTCCCCTCGCCCGCGCCTTCACCCTGCTGGGGGAACCACGGGAGCTGCGGCTGCGCTGTCAACCCGGCGAGGGGGGGTCCCTGAACGGCCTCCTCCAGGTGTGTGGCGAGGAAAGCAAGGTTCACGCCAGCCTGGGCTTTCATGCCGACGGCCACCTGCTGCTGGAGCCGGGCCGCCTGCTCGACGACCCGCCGGGACTGCTGCTGAGGCTGATGCTGGGCTCCCTCTGGCAGGATCAGGAGAGCGAGCCTCCCCGCTGACCCCCGCCAGGGGCGTCAGTCGGCAGACACTTCGATGGTCAGGTGCACCAGCTCCTCGTGGATGGCGAGGCGCTCGCGGATCGCCTGTGCCGGGACCGGGGTCGCCATCTGCAACGACATCGCGGCGGCATACTGCATCTGCCCCACCCGCCAGACGTGCAGATCGCGGATCTCGGCGCCAGGCAGCTCGGCGATCACCTCGCGGATCTCGTCCACCAGGGGCGCATCCATCTCCGCATCCAGCAAGACGCGCCCGGTATCACGCAGCAGCCCCCTGGCCCACACCGCCACCAGCACGGCCCCGGCGATGCCCATCAGGGGATCCAGCCAGTCCGCCCCCCACAACATGCCTCCCACCAGCGCCAGAATCGCCAGCACCGAGGTGGCCGCGTCCGCCAGCACGTGGAGGTAGGCGGCGCGCAGGTTGAGATCCTGATGGCCGTGGTGGTGATCGTGCGAGTGGTCGTGATGACCGTGATGGTGGTCGTGACCATGGTGATGGCCGTGATCGTCCCTGAGCAGCCAGGCACAGGCCAGATTCACCAGCAGGCCCAGCAGGGCAATGCCGATCGCCTGCTGATAATGGATGGGGCTGGGGTCCAGCAACCTGGCCACCGACTCGAACAGCATCAACCCCGCCACCCCCACCAGCAGCAGGGCGCTGCTGAAGCCCCCCAGAACCTCTATCTTCCAGGTACCGAAGCTGAACCTGTGATCCCGCGCAAAGTGGCGGGCAGCGCGATAGGCCAGCACCGAGAGGCCGAGGGCCAGGGCATGGGAGCTCATGTGCCAGCCGTCGGCCAGCAGCGCCATGGAGTTGTAGAACCAGCCCCCACCGATCTCCGCCACCATCATGACGACGGTGAGCAGCACGGCCCAGCGGGTCTTCTGTTCGGCCAGGGGATTCCCTTCGTGGACGACGGGGTGGTGGCAGTGGGATGAGGCGAGGGATGACATGGATTTCTCCTGAAAACGAGGATGCCATATACTATACCCCAGTATAGTTTTATTGATCGAGAGGATCCTGGATGTCACACACGGTTCACGACAAGAAGAAGCTGCTGGCACGGGTCAGGCGCATCAAGGGGCAGACCGGTGCCCTGGAGAGCGCTCTGGAACAGGAAACAGACTGCGCCGCCATCCTGCAGCAGATCGCCGCCATCCGCGGCGCCGTCAACGGCCTGATGCTGGAGGTACTGGAGGGGCACATGCGCGAGCATCTTGGCGCCGAGGAGGCGACCCATGCCGAGCGGCTGGAGGATCTGGATCAGGTGGTGAGGGTACTGCGTTCCTATCTGAAATAAGGGCGCCCGGTGATGACGGGCGCCCCTGTCAGTCGAAGTCCGCGTAGGGAGTGAGAGGCCTTGGCGGCATGTCGAGATCCCCTTGCCAGGGCTTGAAGGTGTAGCGCAGGAACAGGGTGACATGGCTGGGGGCATAGTCATCCGCCTGCTGGATGTCCACCCGGTCACCGATGCGCCAGTGCTCCGTCAGCCTGTGTTCCACCACGCCATTCAGGGTGTAGCCGAATCCACTGCTACTGCCCCCTTTCACAGGCGCATTTCTGTCTGGCAAACCGCTTGGCAACAGGCCTTCCAGCGGGTAGCGGCGACTGTCGTCGGTACGGGCGTAGGACCAGGATCCCGATCCCCCCAGCTCCCACGACCAGTCCGGGGTTCGCTGCCGGTAGCTGACCGGCACCGAGAGCGAGAAGTACCCCTGCGGGCTGTAATACCCCCCCTGCCCCAGGGTATAGCCCCCCAGATCCTGCTGGTAGTGCCACAGCATGGTGCTTAGCCCCACGCTGGCACGGCGATGGGTCTCGTTGACGAACTTGTAATAGCCCCCTCCCATGAGCCGGGTGCGCCAGTTGTCGGGCACGTTCTTGCCGGTCAGCAGGTGCTGCTGGGCGCTGCCCCAGAACCCGACGGCCCCTCCCAGATCCCGGCTGAGATCGAGGCGGATCCCGTTCGCCCGCACCCCGCCCCAGCTGATGCCCGTGCCCGGATCCACCGTTCCCCCATAGGAGAGCAGCGAGCTGCTGACGGGCCGACGCGAGAGGGTCATCCCCCACCCCAGCGTGTGCCAGTCACCGGTCAAGGTGGCGCCACCAACCCAGTCCACCACCTCGAAACCGAGGGGCGTGGTCCCCAGATCGAACGCCCAGGCCCCCCGCTGCCAGCCTGCCGCCAGGGTGGTCCCCCGGCTCTGCTGGTGCGCGTCCCCGCGACAGTCCCTGGCCGCACAGGTACCGAACTGCGCCCGGTAAGGGGAGTCCGGCAGATCTCCGGCATCCATGTCGACCAGTTCAAGGCGGCCGAAGGCGGTACCACCGGCCAGCGGCGTATCCAGTTGCGCCATCTGGGTCAGCGCCCGCAAATCCGAGTAGCCCCCGGTACCGCTGGAGCCCCAGTAATCGCTGTCGAGGGAGAAGGTGGTCTGGCTCTGCCGGTAATGCCTGTCGAGATCGCTGCGCAGGCCGGATGTCAGCCACCCCTCCCCATCCTGACTGCGGGCCAGCCGGGTCAGCTCGCCCCCCTCCAGATCCTCGCGGGGGGCCAGACCTGCGGCCACCAGCCCCTTGCGATCCCGCACCAGGGCCTCTTCCACATCATGCTCGGCAAAGCGCTGGCGGGCGGCATCGCGCCAGAACAGTGCCGCCTGCTGGGAGGCCGGTTGCAGCGCCACCAGGGGTTCGTAGTCGGTGAAGATGGCGCGGGCTGTCTCGCCCTCTCCCAGCGCCTGATAGAGATTGGCTACCCGGCGGTAGTAGTTGGCCCCCTCCGGGGGCAGCGGGCTGACCGGCCAGGCGGGCAGCCAGTGACGGGCCTTTGCCAGATCGCCCCTGGCCTGGGCCAGTTCGGCCATGCCAAGCCTGGCCTCGGGCTGTTGCGGCGTGCGGGCAAGCACCTCCTGATAGCGCTGCTCCGCCAGTGCATAGGCCCCCCGATCCGTGGCCCACTCCGCCAGCATCAGGCTCGCCTCTTCATCCGGCTGCAACGGCTGAAGCAGGCGTTCGGCCCCCTCATCATCCCCGGCCTCGTGACGCGCCCTCGCCCTGGCGAGCACCTCGTCACGGGCGAGGCGCAGATCCAGCGCATCCATGTCCTGTGTCCAGACGGACCTAGGGATGGCGGCCAGCACCCCTCTCGCCTCCACCGTCTTGTCCTGCCCCGAGAGATAGAGGGCGGTGGCGTAGCGCAGAGTGGCGTCCTGGGGCCGCGCCGCCAGCCGTTCCCGCAAGAGCCGCTCCCCGCTACCGGCTTCCCCGAGGCGGGCCCGGGTATCGGCTACTCGATAGGCCAGCCACACCTCTTCCGGGGTCAGCGCGAGTGCCTGCTCGCGAAGGCGCAGCGCCGCCGCCACCTTGCCGGTCCGATCGAGCTGATCGGCCTCCTCCTGCAACAGCCCGGCCTTGAGCCGCCGCCCTTCGGCCTGCATCCCGGGGGTGCCCTGCTGCTCCAGCAGGGCCAGGGCACGCGCCGGATCCTGCTCCTTGTAGAGATCGAACAGGCGGGCCAGGGCCCGCTCCCGCGCGCTCCCCATGGCGAGCGCCTTGCGATAGGCGGACTCCGCGTCGGCATCGCGATGACGGCCACGCTCGCTGTCTCCGAGCCCCAGCCAGGCTTCGGGCTCACGCCCATCCTGGGCGATGGCACGGCGATACAGGGTCGCCGCCTCATCCCACTGCTCCCGTTCCAGGGCGCTGCGCCCCTGGCTCACCAGCAGCCAGTAGCGGTTGGTGGCCAGCAGGCTGCGCCATTTGTCCTTGTCGGTCACCTCGGGGTGTGCCAGCACCCGTTCAAACTGGGCGATGGCCAGCGCTCGCTGATCGTTGCGGGAGTAGGCCTGCCCGAGGGCCCCCATGAGTTCGGGATCCCCCGGGTTGGCAGCCAGGGCACGCTGCAAGCGGGAGATGGAGGCACCACCTCCCGCCGTGCTTGCGAGCGCCGACTAGCGTGCACGATAGGCAGGCGAGGCCCACTTCTCCTCCTGGGTAGCGAGCAGCTGTTCCGCCTTGGTGGTATCCCCTTCGCCAAAGAGCACCATGTACTCCTGCAAGGCAGCGATGCTCCCGGGACCGATGGGCAGGGATTCGATGTCCGCGAGCCAGATCTCGGCGGCCTCGTCCCGCTGATAGGGGTCTCGCGCCATCTCGCGCAACAGGTTCTGCGCCCCCTGACGCCGACCCTCCGCCAGATAGAGGCGAGCCAGCCCGCCCCGCACTCTGGGCTCACCCGGATATTGCCGGTTGAGTGCCTCCAGGGCCGCCAGCCCCTTTGCCTTCATGGCCGGGATCCGTGTCTGCAACAGGGCATAATCCACCGCCACGTCGAGATTGGGGGGCAAGTCACCGGAGAACAGGGAGCGATAGAGACGCTCGGCCTCCTCCAGCCTGCCGGCGCTGGTCAGCAGCCTGGCTTGTTGCAGTTGCTGGCGCCTGGCCGGTTCGTTCAGGGCCAGGTTGGCCATGCCCTGACGATAGAGCGCAGAGCCGGGGTCTTGCTTGCCAAGGCGGGCCAGCAGTGTCCCGGCCTCCTTGACCTTGCCCTGGCGCAGGGCCTGACGGGCCTGGGCTGCCAGCAGCTCCGGATGATCGGGCTCCACCAGGGAGAGAGAATAGAGGCTGTTGCTGACGAGATCTTCCCGCCCACGGGCCTCGCCAATCCTGACCTGCTCCAGCAGCCAGGCCACCGGCTGTACCGTCCCTTGCGCCAGGGCTCCGCTCATCAGGCAGGCGAGCAGGCACCCCAGGGTCACTCTGCCTGACATGACTCGCTCCAATCCGGCTGCAGGGTACCGTCGGCGGCAAAGCGATAACGCCCCTGATCCCAGCCTGCGCCGAACAGGGTCAGCACGCTGCCGTAGTAGGCATCCGCATCCAGCCCGTGATCGGAGACCTGCTTGCGCAAGGTGACCTGCGCCGGCAAGCCCCGTGACAGGGGCAGGAGGGCGGCGGCAAAGCCGCTCGGCCCCTTGCCCTGAACCTGACCACTTTGGCTGGATACCCGCTCGGGAAGATGACCCGATTCGGTCAGCTGCGCCAGCATGGGGGCAAAGTGGGCCACCAGGGAAGCCCTGGCGGGATCCTCCTCGCTCAACATGCCGAGCCAGAGATAGACGCGGATGGCGTCATAGCCACCGGTGTCGCCCTTGTCCGCCGTCACCTGCCACCCCTTGTCGGCCTGCCAGTCCACCCAGCCCGGGGCAAAGCCACGGGGCGTACTCTCCTGCAACAATTTGGGCAAGAGGGCCCGCATCTCGCCCCAGGGCCCCTTGAAGGAAGCGAATCTGGCCAGCAGTTGTGGGGGCAGATAACTGGGGTTGAGGGTCCAGCGTCCCTCCCCCTCATAGCCTTTCGCCCCGGGCAGCAACACGGGGCCGAGACCCGGCAGCGTGGCGACCTCCTCCCGGGCGATACGCCGCAGCAACAGGGTGCCGAGGGCAGAGTAGCTGTGGTTGTCCCACAGGCGACCCGCCTCCAGCAGGCTGTAGGCTATCCAGAGATCCGAATCGGACGCGCTGTTCGCATCCAGCACACCCCAGTTGCCGTCCTGCTGCCTGCCCCAGAGCCAGGATGGCAGGAAGCCGGTCAGATCCCCGCGGGCGAGCTGCCGCTCCGTCCAGTCAAGCAGGCGGGCAAAGGTCTCCCTGCCATCGTTGACCAGGGCGAAGAAGAGGGCATAGCTCTGGCCTTCCGAGGTGGTGATGCGGCGCCCGTCGGCAGGGTCGATGACCCTGCCCTCTTCACTGATGTAGTGCTGGCGAAAGTGATCCCACTCCGGCCAGTGGCAGACGGCCTGCGCCGGGAGGGAACAAAGGGCCCAGAGGAGCAGGGCACCACAGACATTTTTCATCTGAGTCATCTCTTAATCTTCCTTCAGACGGCGGCGACTGGCACTGGCAAGCAGCACCCGCAGGCCCCAGCCCAGTACCAGCATGCAGAGCAGGGTCAGCCCGGCAAGACGCACCTGATAACGGGCAAACAGTTGCCAGAGACGCTCCCACCACGGCAGGTAGCCCACCTCGTAGCGCTCCCCCACAACCAGACTCTTCACCCCGGATTCCCGGATGATGGCCACCGAGCCTGCCACCTGATCGCGCAGGGTCCGGGTCTGCAGGGCATCATTGAGCAATGTGACCCCCGCCGGTCCATCCGCCAGCAGTGCGACCAGGCTGCGCTGATCATGGGTCGGCGATTGCAGCCCCAGGATGACGGCGATGGCCCGGTTGCCCGTCATGCCCACCCGGGCCTGGGGCTGGCGATCGGCCATGGTGTGCAGCAGATCCCCCTTGTGCTGGCGGGTTGGTTCGTTGACCCAGCTGCGCGTGGATTGCAGCAGGGCGTCGGGAGCCAGATCCCCTCGAAACTCCTCCGGCAGGGTGCCAATGAGCAGGGTATCCCGATCCGCAGTGCGCGCCCGCTCCCAGTCGTCCAGAACCTGCAGGGAGAGCGCCGGATACCCGGTCTCGGCCCCGATGGCACCGACGGCATCGAGCAAGGTGGTGATCTGCCCGGGATGGGGTCTGGCCGGCATGACAATCTGGGTGTCGGCGAGATCCGCCATCCGGCTGAACGGGAAGCCGGCATAGGCGAACGCCTTGAGGTCGGGCACCTCGATGAAGTGGCGATAGCCGGTGAAGTCGATGGTGGAGCCCTCGTCAATGCGCACCTGATGGGTAGGCGGCATCATCAGGTCGCAACGGCCATCCTCCGTCCCTCCCATGTATTACTGGGCATACTCGAACGAGAAGCTCAGGCTGTTGGCCTGGGTGGTCTTGAGCCCGGGCATGCGCAGCGCCATGGTGTCGCCGTCGTCGGCAAACCAGAGCGGCAGGGTCAGCAACCGCTCACTCTTGACTTCGCCGGGCTCGAGCGTGAACGACTTCATGAGCTGGCCGTTGACCCCCACATCCAGCCGGGAACCGTCGCGCAGGGTGGGCGAGGTGTGGTGATACTTCAGCTCCGTCCTGATGCCGTTCTCCCCCAGCAGGTAGAGATCCGGCGGCAGGCGCAGCGTCAGGCTCATGGGCCACAGCGTGCGCCCCGTTGCCTGCAACTGGCCCGGGTACTCCGTGAGCTCGTCAAAGCGCATCTTGCGATCCAGTCGCACCCAGTTCGGGGCGTCGTAGGGTTGACGCGGGGAGAGCGGCTTCACCTCGTCCACCATGACGCTCTGGCCACGCAGCATGACATCGCCTCGCGCCAGCCCCTGCACCGCCGTCAGCAGATCCTGCTGATCACGCCCCAGGATCAGCAGCAGCTTCACATAGGGGTTGTCGGGGGAGCTGATCATGTCGATGGTGGGCCCCTTCACCTCGGGATAGTCCACCAGGAAATCGGGGCGCGCGTCATTGGTGGCAAAGATCACGGCGTTGCGATCCGGCAACTGGTTGATGAGCACCGGGAAATGCTGGCCCCGCCACTGGGCCTTGGTGCCGAACCAGGAGGCCAGCACCGCCGCCGCCTGCTGCTGCTCCGGGGGCACTGAGCCCGTGAACACCATGGGCAGAGTCAGCTTGCCATTGTCCCGCACGTCGAGGAACGGCATGGGGAAGAAGGAGAGCTCGTTGCGCACCGGCAGGGTCTGCAACTGCAGGGTCAGCTTGCTGTCCCGGTTGACGTTGAGCCAGAGGGTATCGCTCGCCGGGTTCTCGCACACTTTCTGATAGTGGCCGACGAAGCTCACCTTGAGGCGGTTGAAATCCTTGGCATAGCGGGGATCCAGCTCGATGCTGGCATGGGTCATCGTCCCCATCTGATCCTGGTTGAGGGCCGTCACCCCCATCAGCTCGTCATTGAGATAGACCTTGACCTGGGAGATGAGCGGCAGCAGGGAGGGCGATGGCGTGAAGTTCAGGTCCAGGGTGGCCCGGGTCACCACCTCGTCCCGCCGCACGGTGAAGTCGGCCAGTCCGTCTGGCGTATTGCCGCGCAGGGACAGGGTGCCTGGCGATGATGCCATCTGTTCAAAGCTCATCCCCTGGGTGCGCACCGGAGCGGGAACAGGCGGCAGGGGGCCGACGGCCTCGGCGGCGGTCGCACCCTGAGCCATCAGCAGGAGAGGAATAAGGTAGCGTTGTGGTTTCATCATCCTTTCACTGTCTGTGAGGTCGGAGTCCCGGCCCGGAAATCTGGGGAGACGCGACGGGGAACGAAGGAGAGGAGCCAGCGAGCCAGCTTCTCGAGGAGGATACAAACAAAGCCGATGGGTGAGGTACGGGCCAGACGCCAGTAAGCCCCCCAGCCGAGCAGGGTAATGTCTATCAGGCTGTGGAGGGGGCGATCCTCGCCCAGACGCTGCTGCCACAGGGACCAGGTATCGGCCCGGGCGAAGGTGCACTGGATGAACTCGACATGCTGCGCCTGCGCCATGGGTTCCAGCTCCAGTCCCAGCTTGCAGCCGAACACCCGCTGCACCTTGGCGGCGAACGCCTGCTCCCGCTGGTCATGGCGCAGCAGCAACCAGACCCTCTCCTTGTCGGCCAGGGGCAGGGGCGCCTCGAGCAGCACCCCGACCCCCCGTTGGAGTAATCCCTGACGGTACAGGGGTAGAGGTGACCGTTCGCCAGCCTGATGGCCGCCGGCATCACCATCTCCACCCTGGGGTTGGCACGGACCTGCCGCGATTCGAAGGCCTCCGCCAGGGCGCCGCCCAATATGGTCATGTTGTAGAGGGTCCAGATCATGCTGAGGATCAGGGTCGGCACCTCGTCGGCAGGGCCGGTGCCGATTCGCCAGAGGCCGAACCCCAGCCCGCACAGATTGAGCAGGATCAGCAGCAGATAGGGGCGGGAGACCGACAGATCGAGGAACACCTCCTCCGTCATCCCCCCCTTGGCGGTCACGTTGAACGTCCTCTTGTGAGGTGCAAAGAGCGCCACCGTGGTCGGCCTGGCGATGTACCAGGCCAGCACCGTCTCATAGACCTCGCCCCAGAAGGAGTGGCGCACCTTGCCCTGCAACCGGGAGTTGGTCAGGGCGCTGTGGAAGATGTGCGGCAACATGTAGAGGGCGATGGCCGCCGCCGGGGCATAGATGATGTAGGCGTGCAGGATAAGGAAGGCGAGCGGCGCCGTCAGGAAGATGAGCCTCGGTATGCCCGAGAGGAAATGCAGCATGGCATTGAAGTAACACAGCCGCTGCCCCAGCTTGAGCCCCTTGCCGAAGAGGGGGTTGTCCAGACGCAGGATCTGCACCATGCCGCGCGCCCACCGGATGCGCTGACCGATGTGGGCAGAGAGGCTTTCGGTGGCCAGCCCCGCCGCCAGCGGGATCCGGATATAGGCCGAGGTGTAGCCGAGGCGGTGCAGCCGCAGGGAGGTGTGGGCATCCTCGGTGACCGTCTCCACCGCGATGCCGCCGATCTCGTCAAGGGCAGTGCGCTTGATGACGGCGCAGGATCCGCAGAAGAAGCTGGCGTCCCACATGTCGTTGCCATCCTGCACCAGGCCGTAGAAGAGGGCCCCCTCGTTCGGCATCTTGCGAAACCGTTGCAGGTTGTGTTCGAACGGATCGGCGGAGAAGAAGTGGTGGGGGGGCTGGACCACGCCCAGACGGGGATCCCGGTAGAACCAGCCCACCGTCATCTGCAAAAAGGAGCGGGTCGGCAGGTGGTCACAGTCGAAGATGGCGACCAGATCCCCGGTGGCCATCTTGAGGGCGTGATTGATGTTGCCCGCCTTGGCGTGCTCATGGGTCGACCGGGCCACATAGCGGATCCCGGCCTCCTCGGCGAAGTCGCGAAACGCTGCCCGCCCCCCGTCGTCAAGCAGCCAGATGGTCAGCTTGTCGGCGGGCCAGTCGAGCCCCATGGCGGCGTAGACAGTCCCCTTCACGATGGCGAGATCCTCGTTGTAGGTGGGGATCATCAGATCCACGCTGGGCCACTGGGCCGGATCCGCCGGCAGTTGTGCCGGAGGGCGGTGCAGGGGCCATGCGGTCTGCCAGTAGCCGAGCAGCAGCAGGCCGCAGGCCAGGCTGACGGGATCGAACCAGTCGAGGGTCGAGGTGTAGCGCCACCAGATGTAGCGGCAGGAGATGGTGAGGGAGAGCACCATCATCATCAGCATGGGATAACGGCCCGGCACGGCCCGCAGGATGAAGGCCATGGCCGCCAGCAAGAGGACGAACACCAGTTGCGCCTGCAGGGTGAACGGCTGGGTGACGCAGAGCAGGGAGAGGCTCCCGGCCACCACGCAGAGCAGCACGCTCTTCCAGCGTGCCTCGCGGGGCGTGGCCCTGGCGGCGGCCAGCCCTTTCTCCTCCTGACGGGCCAGGAAGGCGCCGAGAGTCTGAGTGCCCCGGTGCCAGAGCCGTTGCCAGGAGGCAGGCCAGCGCAGAGGGATGGGCTGTGGGCGACGCACTATCATCCAGAGGCTCTGCAACAGAACGCGCAGGGGATCCCCCACCCGGGGGTGCGTCAGCTGGGGATAGAGCCCCCGGGCATGGCCCAGCACCCATTGCCAACCATGACGCTCGAGGGGGAAGATAACCCAGGCCAGCAGCCAGCCCAGGGTCAATGCGGCCGCCCCCGGGCGGGAAGCCCCCCGCTCGCGCAGTGCGCGATAGCGCTGCGAGCACCAGAGGCCCGCAGCCGGCGTCAGCAGACGCACTCTCATCGGGGGGCCTCCCCCTCTGCCAGACACCAGGTCGCCAGGGCGGCCAGCTCGTGGGCAACCAGGCTGGTGGGCGCATAGCGGCCGACCGGCAGCTTGGCGGCCATGGCCTCCGCCATGGCTTCGTCCCTGTGCAGATGAAGATTGAGCAGAGGGAGCCCCCCTGCCAGCCAGAGATCCAGCAACCCCTGCTGCAGGGCCCGCTGGCTGGAGAACTGGGTCACCAGCAGACGCTCATCGGCCGCCCAGGGGTGGCGGTGAAGCCGCACATGGCAGTTGGCATCCGCATTGACCACCAGCAAGCGCCTGCAGGGAATGACGGGGGCCATGCCCAGGGGCAGATCCAGCAGTACCAGATCATAGCCATCGATCCCCGCCAGCCACTCGGCCGACGCCCCCTGCCCCCCGCCATGGGAGAGCAGATCCAGTCCCTCCTCCCGGCGGTGAAGCGCTCCTCGCCACTCCCGCGCCGGCTGGGTCAGCCGGCTCCAGCCTCCTGGATCGTCATGGGGCAGGCCAAGGTGGATGCCAAGCTGGTTGTCCGGGCAGAGATCCACCGCCAGCACCCTTGCCCCCTGCTCATGGGCAGCCTGGGCCAGTCCGGCCACGATGGCGGTGGTCCCCACGCCTCCCCGGATCCCCTGCAGGGCGATCACCTTCATGCAGACCTCCCCTCGCCTGTCCCCTCGGGCCCTTTCACCGCCACCTCCGCCAGCAGGGGGAAGCGTGCGCACAAGGCGGCGAGCCGCTCCCTGGCGGCAATATCCTGATAGGAGAGGCTGACACCAAAGGCCTGCTGGACCATGGCCACGTCATTGATCACCGAACCCTCCACCGGGACGCCGAAGGGGGTCTGCATGTCTGATTGCCGTTCGCTGCGCATCGTCACTTCCGGTCTCATTGGGGATAGGGGACCCAGTCCCCCTGCCCCAGCTTGATGTGGTACTTGCCCTGATATTCGATCACCACCGAGCCCTGGTTCTCGGACACCGACGGGGTCTGCGGCAGGTCGCCCAGCAGGGCATCCCAATCGATGGTCTCGCTCCCGAACACATCCTTCCCCACCAGCCTGGAGACCAGTTCTGATACCGCCAGGAAGCTGCTGGGGGTGTCCACATTGCGGGTCGCCTCGTGGGGCGCCTTGGTACCGAGCAGGGCAACCCCCACCGGCACCTGGGTGATGCTCGGGCTGGGAATGTCCCGCAGCCCGGCCATCTGCATCTTGTCGCCGGTGAGAGCGGCGCCGTGCTCAGGCACCATCACCACGGCCACCTTGCGGCCGGATTGCTCCAACGTCGTCATGAAGTCGTCCAGCTGATCCAGCAGGGTCTTGAACCTCGCCTTGTAGGGCGCTATCTGGCGGCTCGCCACATAGCGGTTGCCATCGTGCAGGGCGATGAGGTTGAAGAAGGTGACGTTGCGTGCCGCCTGGCTCTGTGTCCGCTCGTTCAGCCAGCGGCCGAACAGGGCATCCCCGCGATAGATGGGCTCGCCATCGAAGGAGGCGAGGTCATGGGCCAGCCCCTTCTTGTCCATGGGGGTCACATCCAGCCCGGCATACTGCTGCAGGCCGGTCAGGTAATTGCCAAAATCCCCCGAGTGATCCATGGCCACCTGTTTGGCAAAGCCGAGCTGGGCAAGGTTCTCGAACAGCAGACACTGCTTCGGCGCCGTCACATAGAGCCCCTGGTGGCTGGTCTGCCCGCAACTGGCCCGCAGCAGGCGAATGGAGCTCGGGCCGCTGTAGGAGGTGGCGGAGTTGAAGCGGTTGAAGCGAATGTCGAAGTGGGACCAGACCGAGTGCCCTGTCAGGCCGCTCGCCTCCACGTCACGCCAGGCCAGGGAGCAGACATTGATGATGAGCACATCGAAGGGGGTCGCCTGGGCTGGCAGGCTCTCCGGGAAGTGCACCAGCCTCTCCTGCTCCTCCCGATAGAAGTCATCGAGATAGGCGTTGAGGTTCTCGTTGGTCGGCGGGGCACTCTGGTCAAGCTGCTCCTCCATGGGCAGCACTGAGGGGCGGGTCTCCTCCCGGGGCGTGCTCGCTCGCCCCCTTGCTGCTCGCGAAGGGATTGCTCACCTGGGGCGAGACCCAGAGCCAGAGCAGCGCCAGCAGGATCCAGGGGGTGAAGCGCAGCCATTGGGCGATGAACAGATAGAGCGTCAGCAGCACGAACCCCGCGCCGACCATCTCCCAATTGATGAAACGCCCGAGCAGCTCAGCCCAGTAATCCAGGGTGAAGGAGAAGACCTGGCTGCCCTGGGCACGAATGCTCTCTATCCCCGGCAACCAGGTATCGTGATAGAAGATCCCCGCCCCCACCGGCAACGCCAGCCAGTGCCGCGCACGGCGCCACCCGGCCCTTGGCAGGGGAAAGATCAGGAAGGCGGCAAACACCAGGTTGATCAGGGGGTGGAAGTTGAGATATCCCCCCCAGAGCAGGGCGAACTTGGCAAGAAAATAGACATTCCAGCCACCCAGGCCGTGCCAGTCCAGCCAGGGGGAATCGGCATCAGAAACATGTCGGGTCATCGGCGATGAGTCACCTGTTATCGTGGGCCCCCCGAAGGGGCCGGGCACACTGCAATGGTTGTCAAAAGAATAGCCTGACTATATATGCAACTATTTCTTTTGTCTCAGGCGGCGCCGAACCTGGCTCCCCCGGATGGGTGGGAGGGGAATGAGAGGGGCCGTATGCATCCATATATTATCCAAACGATGCCGATAAGGCAGCCTTCTCTGACAAAATGGGGGGAACGTGCAGACGGGATGCAGGATCCTGGCAAGGGCCCCGCATTCACCACTGCGACAGACTTTGTCAGCCCTGTCGCCATCTCGAACAACTTGAGGCCACCACTGGATTGCGCCATCATATCGGCCCGGCTGATGGCCGGCCGAATTGGACAGTCAACTTCAAGGACCCCCCATGTTTGAACACGTCGATGCCTATGCTGGCGACCCCATACTGACGCTAGTCGAAACCTTCCACAAAGATACCCGCGAACAGAAGGTGAACCTGGGGATTGGCCTCTATTACGATGAGCAGGGCCGCATTCCGCTGCTGCCGTCGGTGCAGCAGGCCGAAGCGCAGCGCGCCGCCGCCCCGGCCCCGCGCCCCTACCAGCCAATGGAAGGCGCCGCCAACTACCGCACCGCGGTGCAGCACCTGCTGTTTGGCGCCGAGCACGAAGCGGTCAAGGCGGGTCGCATCGCCACCATCCAGACCATCGGCGGCTCAGGCGCGCTGAAGATCGGTGCAGATCTGCTCAAGCGCTACTTCCCGACCTCCGAGGTGTGGGTCAGCAATCCCACCTGGGACAACCACAAGGCGATGTTCGAGGGGGCCGGCATCAAGGTGCACGACTACCCCTATTACGATGCGGCCACCGGCGGCGTGCTGTTCGACGCCATGATCGACTGCCTGAGCAGCCTGCCGGCGAAAAGCATCGTGCTGCTGCACCCCTGCTGCCACAACCCGACCGGGGTGGATCTCTCCCGTGCCCAGTGGGACCAGGTGATCGCTCTGATGGTCGAGAAGAACCTGATCCCCTTCATGGACATCGCCTATCAGGGCTTCGGTGACGGGCTGGAAGAGGATGCCTATGCCATCCGCGCCATGGTGGCCGCCGGTGTCAGCTTTTTCGTCAGCAACTCCTTCTCCAAGAACCTCTCCTTCTACGGCGAGCGTTGCGGCGGCCTGTCGGTCATCTGCCAGGATGCCGAAGAGGCGAGCCGGGTGCTGGGGCAGATGAAGGCCACCGTGCGCCGCAACTACTCCAGCCCCCCCACCCACGGCGGCCAGATCACCGCTGCGGTAATGAGCCAGCCCGAACTGCACGCCATGTGGGTCGGTGAGGTGACCGAGATGCGCACCCGCATCAAGGCCATGCGCCAGAAGCTGTTCGAGGTGCTGAGTGCCAAGGTGCCGGGCCGCGATTTTGGTTACTTCATCAACCAGCGCGGCATGTTCAGCTACACCGGCTTCACGCCGGAGCAGGTGGACCGCCTTCGGGAAGAGTTCGCCGTCTACCTGGTGCGCTCCGGTCGCATGTGCGTGGCGGGCCTCAACAGCCGCAACGTCGACTACGTGGCCGACGCCATGGCCGCCGTGCTCAAGGGCTAAGCCCGCAAGCCCCGCTCAGGCGGGGCTTTTCGTTTGTCCCCTTGCCCGTGGAACCGTGATGGATCTCATTGCCCTCTCCCGCCTCGGCGGTCGCCACCTGGTGACCCTGCATCTGCTGCTCGACACCCGCAGTGTCACCCGCAGCGCCGAGCGCCTCTGCACCACCCCCTCCACCGTCAGCAAGACCCTCAACCAGTTGCGCGAACTGCTGGGGGATCAACTGCTCTACCGCCAGGGCAACCAGTTGCTGCTGACCCCGTTTGCCGAGCGCCTCGGCCCGACGCTGCGCCGCCTGCTGGGGGAGCTCAACGGCCTCACCAGCCAGGAAGGATTTGCCCCTGCCAACTGGCAGGGGGAGCTGAACCTGGCGATGCGGGAGAGCAGCATGATCTGGCCCATGGGAGCCGTACTGGGTCAGTTGATGCAGGAGGTGCCGGGGCTGATGCCCGTCGTGCGTAACAAGGACGAGCAGGGACTGGCTGCTCTGGCGGCGGGCAAGCTCGACTTCGTGATCCTGCCCCACGATCAGAGCCAGCCCGGGGTCAATCAGCCCGGCCTCGTCTGGGAAACCTTGCGGGAGGACGAGCTGGTCTGCCTGATGCGCGCGGATCATCCGGCGTTGACGCGCCCCTGGGATCTCGATGCCTACCTGAGCTGGCGCCATATCGCCATTCGCGATCAGGAGCTGGCCGACCCCTTCTTCGAGCAGAGTCTGGCCCAGCGCCAGGTACGGCGCAGACTGGGGGTCACCCTGCCGGATTTTGGCAGCGCCGCCGCCCTGCTGCGCCAGAGCGATCTCATTCTCACGGCCGTGAAGGGCTGGGCTACCCGGGCTTGTACCCAGGGGCTGGTGAGCCGCCCTGTCCCCTTCGATTACGGCGCCGTGACCCACAGCCTGGTGTGGTATGGCCCCCTGGGGGAAGATCCCGCCCTGCGCTGGTTCCGTCAGCGCATCCTGCAACTGGCCCGGGAGCTGGACGCCCCAAAATGATGCCTGGTGGCAGGAATCAGGGTTTCTTGGTGTAGATGGGGCCAGGGAAAGAGGTGACGTTGTTGCCCAGTTCGGTGATGCGGGCGGCCCCCTGCTTGCGCACCTGATCGACCCGCAGCACGTGGTGCATGGGAATAAGGGTGCGGGTGACGTCGGCAAATTCGCTCTTCAGCTTCTCGTGGCTGGGGTCGACGATGAGCGCCGTGTGGGTGTCCCACACGAAGTGGGCGATCTCGATGAAGCCGAACAGCTGGCCCTGATTCACCTCTCTTACATAGACTTCGTAACGCTCGCTGTGACAAATGAACTGCACTCGATAAAGGGCGTTGGATTCACTCATGGGTATCTGTTGGTGATGGACGGTTTGCCCATTCTAGCCGTCCCCTCGGACAGCCCCTATAGACAGAGTTCACAGTTGCGTCATATCGGGTCACAGCCTCCCGACGTGCCGCAGAGATCAGATCGCAGGCAGCATCACGGCCCCAAACCCCTTGGCCTTCAATGCGTTGGCAAGCACTGTCAGATCAGCCGACCCGGCTTCTGGCCATGACAGCGCCTCCCCTCGCACCCCATGGTGGCGAAAGCCGTTGAGGCGGATGGGCACGGGCCCGAGGGCACGCAAGAAGGCGGCAAGCCCTGCCTCCAGCGTGCCGTCGGCGGCGAGATAATCGCTCTGCCCCGGTACCTGCAGCAGGCGCACCTCCGCCAGCTTGCCCGCCTGCGCGAGCAGTTGCAGCGACGCCAGCACCCGCTCGCGGCCATAGCCGGTCAGCGAGTGATGCACAGAGTCGCGCCACCCCTTGAGGTCTATCATGGCGCCGTCCAGCACCGGCAGCAGCCGCTGCCAACCCGTTTTCCCCAGGGATCCGTTGCTGTCGAGCAGGCAGGTGAGACGGGCCAGATCTGGCGCAGCCTTGATGGCCGTGAACAGGGCGATCACGAAGGGCAACTGGGTGGTCGCCTCCCCGCCGGAGACGGTGATGCCGGTGAGCAGCGGGCCATAGCGGCGCAGCAGGGCCAGCACCTCTGCCACCGACATCTGGCGCGTCTTGGGGCTGGCGTGACGAGGGCAGACATCGAGGCAACGGTCGCAGTGGGTACAGAGCTCGGCTTGCCAGCTCACCCGCCCCTCCTGCATCGCCAGGGCTCCGCCCGGGCAACCGGGCGCGCAGTCACCGCAGTGATCGCACAACCCCATGGTGTGGGGGTTGTGGCAGCCGGGGCAGCGGAAGTTGCAGCCCTGCAAAAACAGCACCAGCCGGTTGCCGGGGCCGTCCACGCAGGAGAAGGGCAGCCAGCGGCTCACCGTCGCCCTGAGCTCGGCCCCCTTCGGCCTGCCGTTCTCAGTGCTCATTCAAGAGGGTCTCGATGGCCACCACCCGCGGTGCCCGCTGGCGGATCCCGGTCAGCTCGCTTGCCTCGGCGCCGAGGCAGGTGGTCTGCAGCCGCGAGCCTTCTGCCGCGAAGCGGGCCAGGTCGCGCTTGCGGATCATGTAGCCGGTCACCCGCACCAGATCGCTGTCCGCCACGTTGGCACTGAATTCGCGCATGCCGAGGGCGAAGGCCCCCTTGCAGAGCTGCAACAACGCCTGCGGATTTTGGCGTATGGTGGGATCCAGGGTCAGGATCTCGCTGATCCCGGAGTGATAAAAGCCGTGGTGGGGCGCCAGAGCCAGCAGGTGACTGGCGGGATCCGGCTCCTCGCCATAGGGGATCCGAACCCCCGGAGTCACGCCCCTGTCCACGCTGAGTCCCCCCTGGGAGTGGAGCAGGGCGCGGCCGCCCCAGGCATGGGTCTGGCCCCTCCTGGCCACCCATTCGGAGAGGCGAGCCGAGATGCGATAGCCAAGCTGGTTGGCCTCATCGTCATAGCCATAGCGCCACGGCAAGCCTCCCTTCTCCATCAGCAGGTTCACCGCCTCCGCCATGCCAAAGATGCCGAACATGGGGACGAAACGCGCCTCCTCGATCAGCCCCTCCTCCACCAGGAAGCTGTCGAAGAAACCCGACTCCCGGTGCAGGAAAGCGGCGCGCGCCTCGATGAGTCGCGAGGCCTGCTCGCAATAGTGAGGCAGCGTGCGCGCCATGAAATCCTCAACCCCTGCGCTCTGCCCGGCCACGCCCTTGAGGGAGATGCGCACCAGGGTGTTGGCGCCACCGGCCTGCGGCAGGGCGTTGTAGCAGCTGACGATGCCAAACCCACGCTGGTCGAAGGTATCGCGATGGATCGGGTAGTTGGCGATATGCGGCTTGCTGCACTCGGCGATATTCTTCACCGCCAGCAGCAGCAGATCGTCGGGAGTCTGCTCCGGATCGTGAAAGAAGGTGAGGTTGGGGGCCACCTGCTTGAGCTCGTTGTCGATGCGCAGGATCAGGCGGCAGATCCGGTTGTCATCGGGGCCGATATTGACGTGCATGAAGGCGTCCGGCAGCACCCGGTCCAGATAGATCCAGAACCCTTTCAGCTTGCGGTAGAGAGTCTCGTCATCCAGCTCGCCGACAAAGGGGAGCAGCAGCTGATCGAGCCGTCCCAGCCAGACCGGCATCCCGGTGACGGAGGGCACGTGGTGATAGAGGATGCGCAGGGCATCGAGGGCCTCGTCGAAGTCCCGCGGCGGAGCCAGCTCAAGCCAGGCCGAGCCCTGGCGCAAAAACCGCGCGTAATCCGGCAGCACATAGCGCGGCTTGTAGGGGGCGTGCCCCTCGAACATGTCGCACAGCACCCCTTGTGCCATGGCATCCTGCACGGCGGCAGGCAACTCGGGGTAAGGCAACGCGTTTTCGGCGGCGAGCGCCAGGGCCCGACCCTTCTGGGCCGATGAGAGCAGAGGGTCGCGCACGATGCGCTGGCAGGTTTCGGTGAAGGACATGGTTCACTCCGTGGCGGGTGGAGCCAAAATCCTCACACTTGGGAGGTCTTTTTTGAAGTGACATTCCCAACAGAGCGGATATCCCATCAAGACATCCGCCATGCCGGATCACGGCACATCCTTCACCAGGGCCAGAACAGGGCCACGCCCCCCAGCCAACGCAGCAGGAAGAAGCCCCCCATGCCGACGACCACCACCACCAGGGTAGGCAGGCGCAGCAGGGTCAACACCGTCACCAGCAGGGTGGCGGCCAGGTAGTCCGGATCCCAGTCCAGCCCGTGGCCGGGCTCATAGCTGAAGACGATGGGCAGCCAGATGGCGGTCAGCACCGACTGGGCCGAGAAGCTGAGGAAAGCCCCCATCTCGGCCCCCGGCTGATAGCGGGTCAACCGCGAGAAGAAGGCAAAACGGTTGAAGAAAGTGATCAGGGCCAGCAGCCCTATCATCAGCCAGCCCATGATCACCTCCTCATCCGGTGCAATACATAGCCCACCACCATGCCGGCCAGGGCCGAGACGATGATGTGGATCTCCGCCAGCAGCGGCTTGGTGACGAGCGCCGTCCCGCCGCTCACCAGGGTGGCCGCCACCATGGGCAGGTTCTTCATGGCGGGGAGCGTCATGGCGATAAAGGTGGCGGCGATGGCAAAGTCGAGCCCCATCTTGTCCAGCCCCTCGATGTACTGGCCGGCGGCGATGCCGAGCAGGGTCGCCAGGTTCCAGAACAGATAGAAGACAAAGCCCGCGATGAGCGCATAGGCGGGATTGAAGGCGCCGCTGCGCTCCCTCTCTTTCAGCGCCACCGCAAACATCTCGTCGGTCAGGAAGAAGGCGAGGCTGGCCCGCCAGCGCAGGGAGAGCGGCAGCACGTCGCGCCGGAAGGTGAAGCCATAGAGCAGATGCTGGGAGGTGATCACCATGGTGGAGCCCATGATGGGCAGCAGCGGCGTCCCCGCCCCGAACAGGGTGGTGGCCGAGAGCTGGGCCGCCCCCGCATAGACCAGCAGCGACATCAGCTGTGCCTGGAGCGGGCTCATACCCGCCTGAAGCGCCAGGGCGCCGCACAGTATCCCCCAGGGGATGACGGAAATGGAGAGCGGGAGCATATCCAGAGTGGCGCGCCACCAGAGTGCCCCCGTGCGCTCGGGCGCAGGGAGGCGGGTTTCCGACATCATGGGATCATCCTTGTCACAGCCAATGCGAACCGGGAAAACTAGCACGGCGCAGGAGGCAGTGTCACGTCATGGTCTGCGACAAATGCAACGCCCGCATGAGAGCGGGCGTTGGCAGGCGGGATCAGGGCTCGATGATGATGGGGGTGCCTGGCTCGATGGCGTTCCAGATCTCGTCCATCTCGTGGTTCAGCACCGCAATGCAGCCATTGGTCCAGTTGGACGGCTGCACCCTGCGATCCCCCAGGCTGTTGCGCTGGCCGTGGATCATGATCATGCCGCCCGGGTTCACACCCAGCTCGTTGGCGCGCTTGATGTCGTCCAGATTCGGGTAGTTGATGTGAATGGCCTTGTAGAAACCGGAGTTGCTCTTCTTGTAGTCCAGGGTATAGCGACCTTCCGGGGTACGCTGATCCCCCTCACGCTGCTTGTGTCCCTTGGGAGCCGGGCCCAGGGCAATCCAGTAGCGCTTCACTTCCTTGCCATCCTTCATCAGGGTCAGGCTGTAACTCGACTTCTTCACCACCACCATATCGGCGGACAGAGTGGCAAAACTCAACGCGGGCCACAGCCCCAGCAAACACAGCAATACGGCTCTCACTATCCATCCCTCTGCGAGCCTTCTGGGCTCTCTTGTTAGCAAATCATCTGAATGCCGCCACCCTCTGGTGGCGAGCGAGCGCCATGATATGGGATCGCCGTGAATACTCAATATATCGGGAGAAACATATCTGTGGCCAGCAGGGGGAAATGGCCGTCAGCCCGCCATGCAGACACCCTGCCAAGGGCAGGGCGTCGCCTCTTGCCAGCAACCGGGCGCCTCAGCGCAGGTCGTCAAGGCCAGGAAGATGGCGCAGGAAGAAAAACCAGCGGGCAACGCCGTCAAGGACACTTGAGCCTGTCCACCAGCCAATCCAAGGCTGGCGCCATGGGGTCAGGCCCTCTCAACCCACAAAAAAGAGCCCCTGATGGGGCTCTTTTGACGGTGCGACACTGGGCTCAGGCCTCGGTCACTGGTTCGGCGGTCTCAAGGCGCCGGATCCAGGCCTCGAAGTCTGCCAGCATGCGCGCCTCGGACTCGCTGTTGTCGGCGATAAGCTCGGCCCCGTGTACCACCCGGATATGGGCGTCGAGGGGCGTCCCCTCCCCTGCCGGTGGGAGCTGCCGCGCCGCCGCCATGCACGTCTGTGCCTGTTGCCACGCCTCGGCGGCGCTCCGGTTGCACGCCTCGGCCAGCGGCACCGCACTGAACCCCTCGCCGGTGAGGCTCTGCAGCGTCTCGTCATGGGTCATGCCGTTGCCCGGTCCCCAGTAGTGGGCGGCCAGATCCGGTCCGATGCGCGGGTTGTCGGTGAGGTAGCCGTCGCGCCTCAGGAAATAGGCGCGGGTCTGCTCCACCGCCATCAGTGCCAGCAGATAGCCGTGATAGGCGCAGGCCGACTCCTGGTTCAGAAGGTGCGGGATGGCCAGCAGCGGGCGTGGGCTCTCCACCCCCAGGATCTTGCGCTCCCACTTGCGGGCCAGTGCCAGCACGGCGGCCGGGGTACGCTCGGCCTCGTCCATGGCGTAAAGATCCCGCTCGAAGTAGGCCACCAGCGCGATCTGGCGCTCGTTGAAGGCGCGAAATGGCTGGCGCGCTTCAATCATGGCCTGGATAAGCGCATCGGGGATGGGTTCTCCCGCCGCGTTTCTGGCATAGCGCTTGAGCCAGTCCGCGTCGTCCAGCAGGCTGTCGCAGAACATGGACTGGGTCTCGGCATAGGCCATGGAGGTGGGCGGGAACTCCTGGGAGAAGCAGGGGGCGTTGCCGGTGACGTTGGCAAAGTGTGCCGCGTGGCCGCCCTCGTGGAACAGGGTATTGAGCCCGCTCCAGCCGCTGCCTACCTGGGCCGGATTGGCCAGACTGGTGAAGTTGACCACCGCCGGCACCCACTCCCCCTCCTGCCAGAAGCTCGGCACCGGGCCGTGACAGAAGCCGTTCTCGTATTTTCCCTCCCGGGTCAGCAGATCCAGGGTGAGGGTGGCACCGCGATACTGGATGCCGAGGCGGCGGAAGCTCTCGACCCAATCCTTCAGCGCCCGGGAGAAGGGCACGTAAGGGTCGAGCTGGCGGGTCACGTCACCACTCACGCTGTAGCGCAGGTTGTGGGGCAGCAGGGCTGCTTCCCCCTTGGCCGCTTTCAGCTCCGCCAGACTCTGGTGCAAGCGGGCATCGGTACGGGCGATGAAGTCGTCAAGAATGGCAAACAGCTGCTCCGGGCTCATCTGCTCGTTCTTGTGCACCTTGTAATCGAAGTAGTCGCGATAGCCCATGGCACGGGCGAAGCGGTTGCGCAGCGCGACGATGTCAAGATAGCCGTTGTCGACCACCCACTGCTCCAGGGTGTGGAACATGGCGAGCGCGCTCTGGCGCACCGCCTCGTCGCTGCTGGCGGCCAGCGCCGTGCTGGCGGCGGGCAGACTGCCGGGCACCTGGCGGCCCTGCTCGTCCAGCAAGGTGAGCTTCAACCCCTTGCGACGGGCGAAGAGATCCGCCTCGGCGGCCACCAGCTCGTCCATCAGGGCGGAGGCACCGGGATCTTCGATGACGTTGCACTCGAAGAAGGCGATCCAGCCCCCCAGGCCGCGCCTGAGATCCGCCTCTTCGGCCTGGGCATGCATCTCCCGCAGCACCGGCAGGCGGGCAGGATCGGCACAGAACGCCTTGTAGGCCTGTTCGGCCGCGGTGAAGCCTGCCTGATCGTCGCTGGTGCCCATGTAGGTGGACCAGAACAGGTCCTCCTTGCGTCTGTGCACCTGCAGGTAATCGGCATTGAGCTGGTTGAGATAATTCCTGGCAATGGAACTCATAACTTCCCTCTTGTTATGGGGCGACCACGGGGGCGCCCACTCCTTTTTGGTGAAATGCCAACCCATTCACACTTCTTGCGAATGGAGCAGACAAATTGTGCGCCGGGATGCGCGCCATCACGCTATCAAAAGCGAGGGTTTCTGTCTGCTGGCTATACTGGTTGTCAAACGGCTCAATTGGCTGTTTTCCATCGCAACCCATTGAAAGTTAATGATATGTTAAAAATAACAACAATCAGGTCCGGTCGGTAGTTCGGCCACAATCAGACCCGCATGGGAAAGTAAGGATAAGACTATGTTCAAGCTCGGTGATATTGCCGTGAGTCGCAAGCTGATGCTGCTGCTCTCACTGGCCCTGGTCGGCTTCATCGCACTGCTGCTCATCTCGGCCAGTGCCCTGCACCGCAATCTGATGAGTGAACGGGAAGCCAGGCTGCAGGCGGTGCTGGATCTGGCCATGAGCCGGATCCAGGCCCTGGCCGCCACCCTCCCCCCGGAGCAGGCCAAGGCACAGGCCAAGGCCATGCTCGACAGCATGCGCTTTGACGGGGACAACTACCTGTTCGTACTGGATGAAGACCGTCGGGTGGTGGTGCATCCCGCCAAACCCGAGCTGGTCGGCCAGCAGATGGGCAACAACCCTGCCGAGTCCCACTGGCAGCACATGGTGGATCTCGGCAAGGGGGGCCACAGCGGCCGGCTGGAATACAAGTGGATCTCCCCCTCCGGCGAGGCGGCCCAGAAGATGTCGCTGGTGGCCGGTTATCAGCCCTGGGGCTGGATCCTCGGCTCCGGCGTGCTGCTGCAGGACATCCAGGCCACCATCTGGTCCCAGTATCAGCTGATGGGGGGCGCCACCTTGCTGGTGACCCTGCTGATGGGACTGCTGGGCTTTGCCATCAGCCGCTCCATCGTCAATCCGCTGGCCGAGATCAACCGGGCCATGCAGCAGGTGGCCGCCGGCGATCTGGTGGTGAGCATCCCGGTGCACGGCAAGGATGAGCTGGGCGCCGTCGCCAGCTGCACCAACCAGGGACTCAACGCCATTCGCCGCGCCCTGCTGGAGGCGAGCCAGGGGGCCCGCAACGTGGCGGATGCCGCCCTGCGCATCGCCGCCTCCGCCGAGCAGACCAACCAGGCGGTCAACAGCCAGCGGGATCAGCTGGCCCAGCTCGCCACCGCCATGAACGAGATGAGCGCCACCATCTCCGACGTGGCGGGCCACGCCGAGAACACCGCCCGCGACACCCAGGACGCCACCAGCGAGGCCGGCCTCGGCAACCGGGACGTGCACGCCAGCGTGCACGGCATCCAGGCGCTGGCCACCGAGGTGGAACAGGCCACCCTGCAGGTCAACCAGCTCAAGGAGGGAGTGATGCAGATAAGCGAGGTGACGGCGGTCATCAGCGCCATCTCGGAGCAGACCAACCTGCTGGCCCTCAACGCCGCCATCGAGGCGGCCCGGGCCGGCGAGCAGGGCCGTGGCTTCGCCGTGGTGGCCGACGAGGTGCGCCAGCTGGCCAGTCGCACCCGCCACTCCACCGAGGAGATCCAGAGTACCATCACCCAGTTGCAGCAACGGGCTGTCACCGCCGCCAACGCCATGGACGCCAGCCGCAAGCTGGCGGAGAGCAGCGTCAACCAGTCCGAGAAGGCGGGGCAGGATCTCTCCCTCATCGTCAATCACATCCAGCACGTCAGTGACATGGCGACCCAGATCGCCACGGCGGCGGAGCAGCAGAGCATGGTGGCGGAAGACATGAACCGCAACGTCAGCGGCATCAACGACTCGGCGCTAGAGATGTCCCAGGCGGCCTCCCAGTTGGCCCAGGAGAGCGAACTGCTGGCCGGTCTCTCCCGAAGCCTCGACGAGCGACTGGCGGTGTTCAAGCTCGACAACGCCCAAGCCCAGGACAGGATGATGCGACCGACCCAGGCGTCCTCTTCCCGAGCAGGCATGCAACCCCGCCACTGAGTGGCCCCGTGAGCCCCTGCCAGGCTGGCAGGGGCTCCCTTCCTGTCATGGCCACGGGAGCCTCTCCCGGGCCACCCTCTCGCACTGAACCAGCGCGCAGATCCCGATGGAGCGATCTGCCGCTGATGCGCTGCTCCGATGAGATGGCACTGTCAATTTTTACACTTAATTTTTTAACAAAATATAGTCATGATGAGTGGTCGCCACAGGCGGCACCATGATCCTTTCTGTAGTCATTTGGCAAACTGGTTGAAAGGCCAGGACGCAAAGCCTCCGGTCTAAAGACAAGCTGTCCAGGATAGCGGGGTTGCAGCACCGTGTTTCGGGGAACTCCCCTGCCAACGTGACTGCCCACATCACCGAACAGAGGAATGTATGGCAGCAAATATCCGACTCACCCATCTCGCGGCAGCGCTGGCGCTGCTGGCCAGTGGCGGCGTGCTCGCTCACGGCTACATCAGCCAGCCCGAAGGGCGCAACTACCTGTGCAAGACAGGGGGCAACAGCCAGTGTGGCGCCATCCAGTGGGAACCCCAGAGCCTGGAAGCCCCCTCCGGCTTCCCCGATGGCGGCCCCGCCGACGGCCAGATAGCCTCGGCCGGTCACCCCCAATTCGGCGAGCTCAACACCCAAACCCTCGATCGCTGGACCAAACGTGAGGTGCAGGCCGGTCCCTTCGCCATCAGCTGGACCTTCACTGCCAACCACGTGACCCGCAACTGGCGCTACTACCTCACCAAGCAGGACTGGAACCCGAACCAGCCCCTCACCCGGGATGCGTTCGATCTCAATCCCTTCTGCGTCATCGAGGGCAACATGGTGCAGCCCCCCAAACAGGTGACCCATCAGTGCACCCTGCCCGCACGTACCGGTTATCAGGTCATTCTCGGGGTGTGGGAGGTAGGGGATACCGCCAACAGCTTCTACAACCTGATCGACGCCCGGTTCAAGGATGGCACCCAGCCCCCGCTGACCTGGAGCCAGGGAGGGACCATCTATCCCTCCATCAACCTGGTGGCGGGTGACAAAGCCAGAACCCGGGTGTTCGATGCCAATGGCGAGCGCACCGATCTCCAGACCGAGCTGACCATCGCCAGCGCCGGGCAGGGCCAGAAGAACAACTGGGCCCACGCCCTGGCGAGCAAGATCAACGCCGAGCAGAGCCAGATCCGTGCGGGCCAGCAAGGCACGGACGGCCAGTTCAACCCCGTCTATGGCCAGAACCCGGTCTACCTCAAGGCTGGCAGCAACCTGCAACGGGTCGAGATCCAGCTTGAGCAACAGCAGCCCCCGGTGGAGAACGGGATCAGCGTGAGCGGTCTGGCGAGCGACTACACGCTCGACAACGGCAAGCTCACCCTGACTTTCACCGTCACGGCCCAGGGGGATCTCGCCATCACCAACACCCTCTATGACCACGGCGGTGTCGCCAGGGGACAGAGCAGTGCCGACATCAAGGACGGCAGCCAGAGTTTCTCCATGGCGCTGACCGGCTTGAGTGCAGGCCACCATCAGCTGGTGATCGAGGGCAAACCCAAGGCCGGTGGTGACGCGGTGCAGCAGACCCTGGACCTCATGTTCAAGGATCCGGCAAGCGGGGGCGATTACCAGTTCACCTTCCCGGACGGCCTCAAGTCCTACACCGCCGGAACCCGGGTGCTGCAGCCGAAGAACGGCAAGGTCTATCAGTGCAAACCCTTCCCCTACAGCGGCTGGTGCAGCCAGTGGGCGAGCACGGCCACCCAGTATGAACCGGGCGTAGGCTCCCACTGGCAGGAGGCCTGGACAGCGCAGTGATGGGACGTCTCCGACCTGGCGAGAACCCGCTCGGCGTTTCCCGTGCCAGATCAGGTCAACATCAAACAAACGGGGAGCCCATGGCTCCCCGTTTTTCATCCACCCCTCGGTTCAAATCTGGTAATCGAGCAGGGGCTCGTTGCTCATGGCACGGGCCTGGATCTCCGCCAGCGCCAGCTCGGGGTTGCAGAGCTGGATGAACTGCCAGGCAAAGTTGTGCTGGAACTGCCCCTGCTTGAGGCCGATCCAGGCGGTGTGCGGCGCAAACAACCGACTGCCGTCCAGTTGCACCAGTCCCTTGTCCCGCTGGGAATCGAACGCCATGTCCGCCAGTATGCCCACCCCCATCTCCAACTCGACATAGGTCTTGATGACGTCGGAGTCCTGGGCGGTCAGCAGGATCTGCGGCACTATGCCCGCCTCGGCAAAGGCATCATCCACCCGTGCCCGACCGGTGAGGCCGGCCTGATAGGTGACGATGGGCCAGTGGGCCAGAGCGGCCAGGGTCAGCTCCCGCTCGGCGGTGAGGGGGTGCTGCTCCGGCACGACGATATTGTGGTGCCAGCGGTAGTAGGGAAAGGCCACCACCCCTTCGCTCTTGTCGAGCTGCTCGCTGCTGATGCCGATGTCCACCTCACCGGTCTGCACCAGCCGCACTATCTCCTCCGGGCTCCCCTGACGCAGCTCCAGCTGTACCAGGGGAAATTGCTCCCGAAACGCCTTCACTACCCTCGGCAGGGCATAACGGGCCTGGGTATGAGTGGTCGCGATGAGCAGCCGGCCCGAGTCGCGATTGGCAAAGGTGCTCGCCAGTTTGCGGATGTTGTCGGCATCCCCCAGGATACGCTCGGCGATCACCAGCAACTCCTTGCCCGGCTCGGTCATACCGAGCAGACGCTTGCCATAGCGAATGAAAAGGGCGAGCCCCAGCTCCTCCTCCAACTCGCGAATGTGGCGGCTGACCCCGGACTGGGAAGTAAAGAGGGCATTGGCCACGTCGGTCAGGTTGTAATCCCGTCGTGCCGCCTCCCGAATGATTCGCAATTGCTGAAAGTTCACCTCATCGCCTCCTGCGCTGAGTGGCGGTGGCTCGTGCCACCGTCCTCTTGTTATGGATTGCCGGGATCATGGCCCGGCAGCAAGCCTGACAGAGGGCCGCACCTCGCGGCTTGCCCTCAGATCTGGTAGTCGGGATAGAGCTGTGCCTGCCTGGCCACCAGGCGCACCCCCTGGCCGGGAGCAAAAGCGCGGGCGGCCTCCTTGCTCAGTTCGGCCTCGTAGTGGGCGCCTCCCGTCTCCCCATCGCCACGCAGTTCCACCCGGATGCGCGGCCCCATGGGCAGCAGGCGGGTAATGGTGGCGCGAATGCCACCGGGGGCATCCGAGGGCAGGATCTCCAGCTCGTGGGGGCGCACATAGGCAATGGCCGCACTCCCTTCTGCCAGATGGGAGGGGATGGGGCCACCCAGTTGCTGTTCACCGATGCCGAGCCCCTGCCCGGCCACCCTGCCACGAAACAGGTTCACGCTGCCAAGGAAGCTGTGCACGAAGGCACTGGCGGGCTGATCATACACTTCGGCAGGGGTGCCAATCTGCTCTACCTTGCCGGCGTTCATCAGCACCACCCGATCCGCCACCTCCAGGGCCTCTTCCTGATCGTGGGTCACGAACAGACTGGTGACATGCAGCTCGTCGTGAAGCTCACGCAGCCAGCGGCGCAGCTCCTTGCGCACCTGGGCATCGAGGGCGCCGAAAGGCTCGTCCAGCAGCAGCACCTTGGGCTGCACCGCCAGGGCCCGGGCCAGGGCGACCCGCTGGCGCTGACCACCGGAGAGCTGGGTCGGGTAGCGTGCCGCGACGTGGCTGAGCTGCACCAGATCCAGCAGCTCCTTGACCCGGGTGCGGATGGCCGCCTCGTCCGGGCGTTCGCTGCGCGGCTTGACCCTCAGGCCAAAGGCCACGTTCTCGAATACCGTCATGTGGCGAAACAGGGCGTAGTGCTGGAACACGAAGCCAACGTTGCGCTCGCGCACATGGAGATCCGAGGCATCCTCGCCGCGGATGATGACGCTGCCACTGTCCGCCTGCTCCAGCCCGGCGATGATCCGCAGCAAGGTGGTCTTGCCGCAGCCGGAGGGGCCGAGCAGGGCGACCAGCTCACCGTCGTGAAAATCGAGGTTGATGTCGGCCAGCGCCGCGTACTGATTGAAATGCTTGTTGAGCCCTTGAACCTGAATGCTCATGAATGCCTCTCCTATAACCGTTAATTCGGGATCAATGGGACTGGGTCGGTTGGCCGCGCAACCTGGCCAGCAGGGTCTCACCCAGCAGGGTGAAGATCCCGAACAGCGCCAGCAGGCTGGCCACCGCAAAGGCGGCACCGGTCTGGTACTCGTTGTAAAGGATCTCGATGTGCAGCGGCAGCGTGTTGGTCTGGCCGCGAATGTGGCCGGAGACCACGGAGACGGCGCCAAACTCCCCCACCGCCCGGGCGGTACAGAGCAGCAGGCCATACATCAGGCTCCAGCGAATGCCGGGCAGGGTCACCCGCCAGAACATCTGCAACCCGCTCGCCCCCAGCATGATGGCGGCCTCCTCTTCCTCCGGGCCCCGCGCCTCCATCTGGGGCAGCAGCTCGCGTACCACGAAGGGCACAGTGATGAAGGTGGTCGCCAGGATGATCCCCGGGGTAGCGAAAATGATCTTGATGTCGTGCTCGCTGAGCCACTCGCCGAACCAGCCGCGACTGCCGAACAGCAGCACGAACATCAAGCCCGCGATGACCGGCGAGACCGAGAACGGCAGATCGATGAGGGTGATAAGCAGTTGCCGGCCAGGGAAGCGGAACCGGGCGATGGCCCAGGCGGCGGCCAGCCCGAACAGCAGGTTCAGGGGCACCGAGCAGAGCGTCACCAGGGCGGTCAGCCCCAGGGCGCTCAGGGCATCCGGCTCGCTGATGGCGTGCCAGAAGAAGGCCAGACCCGGGCTCAGCGCCTGGATGAAGACGGTGGCCAGCGGCAACAGCAGCAAGGCGGCAAACCAGCCCAGACCGACTGTGACCAGCAGCCATTTGACCCAGACCGGTTCATGGGTCACCGGGGGATGACGCGCCGGGGTGGCCGGAGCGGACTCCTGGGCCTGATCGAGATGTGCAGTAGAGGCGTTCATATACGGCTTCCTCCGATGCGAGCCCAGCTCCAGGCTTGCAACTTGTTGATGAGCAACAGCAGCACAAAGGAAATGAGCAGCATGACGGACGCAATGGCCGATGCACCGGCGTAGTCATACTCCTCCAGGTGACTCATGATCATCAGGGGGGCAATCTCGGACACCATGGGGAGGTTGCCGGCAATGAAGATGACAGAGCCGTACTCCCCCACGCCGCGAGCAAACGCCAGGGCAAAACCGGTGAGCAGCGCAGGTACCAGGGTCGGCCACAGTACCCGGATGAAGGTCTGCCAGCGGTTGGCACCCAGGCTCGCGGCCGCCTCCTCTTGCTCGCTCTCCGCTTCCCGCAGCACCGGCTGCAGGGTCCGCACCACAAAGGGCAGCCCGATAAAGGTCAGGGCAATGACTACCCCTATGGGGTTGTAGGCAAGCTCGATGCCCAGCGGAGCGACCCATTGGCCAATCCAGCCGTTGGGGGCAAAGATGGCGCACAGGGCGATGCCGGAGACGGCAGTCGGCATGGCAAAGGGCAGGTCGATCAGCGCATCCACCAGTCTGCGGCCGGGGAAGGTATAGCGCACCAGTACCCAGGCCAGTATCAGACCGAACAGACTGTTGAGCAGGGCGGCAATGAAGGCGGCGCCAAAGCTCAGGCGAAAGGAGGCGAGCACCCGGGGGGAGCCGATCACCTGCCAGAACTCGGCGGCGCTCAGGTTGTTCACCGCAAACAGCACCAGTGCCGAGAGCGGCAGCAGCACCAGTATGCCCAGATAGAGCAGACTGAAGCCCAGCGTTGGCCCCAAGCCTGGCAGGACGGAATAAGAACTTAATCGCATAACACATCCGTTTGTTATAAATACTTTGGATGTGACGATTTTGCTCACGGCGGCCAGGGACAACAAACACCAATAATGCCTTTGCTAAGCACTTTTTTATCTAACAATGGTGGAACAAGGCTTTTAGAGCGATAAGCATAAAAAAAGGTCTTTTATATAAATAAAAGACCTAAAAGACGGAGCGGTAAAACCGGGAACATGCAAAGTCAGTCACGCTGGCCAAGTTGCCAGCCTGTCTGGAAATCGTGCCGAGACAATCCGAGGCGCCCTCATCGAAAACTGAGTGCAGCCTGCTTGCCCCACTCGGCAGGAGCAGGCTCCACCACCATTTCGGCACGGCGGTATAGGGTGCCGAGCAAAGCGAGCCCCTGGTGCCACTCCCCATGGCCGGACTGGGCATTGATATGGCCCACCTCCCCCGCATCGAACAAGGGCACCTGCCACTGCCGGCTCCAGAACTCTGCCCGCTCGAAACTCATCCAGGGGTCATTGCGGCTGGCGATCAACTGGGCAGAGACCTTGATGGACCCCGCCAACACCTCATCCGGGATACCGAAACGGGCAGGATCGGCAGGAGCAACGATGAAGATGGAAGAGACCTTGTCTGGTTGCAGTCTGGCGGCAGCGATGGCCGTCAGAGCACCGAAGGAGTGGGCGACCAAGTGGACCCGGCTGCGCCGGCTCCTGAGCTTGCTCGCCAGCTTGGCGCTCCAGACCGTGAGATCCGGCTTGTCCCAGGGCAGACCCATCATTCTCTGCCACTGGGGAAATTGCTGGTGCCAGCGGCTCTGCCAGTGATCCGGCCCACTGTTGTGCAGACCGGGAACCAGAAGGATCTTGTTCATCGTGGTACTCCTATCTGTTGTCACAGGGGCCTGCGTCTCTTAACGGCCCGGTTGGTAAATCTGGTCAAACGATCCGCCCTGGGCGAAGTGCTTCTTCTGTGCCTTGTCCCAATCGCCTTCCAGATCCTTGACAGTAAAGAGCGTCAGGTTGGGGAACTGGGCCGCTGTCTCCTTCAGGATCGCCGGATTGCTCGGACGATAGTGGTATTTGGCGATGATGCGCTGCCCTTCGTCAGAGTAGAGATACTCGAGGTAAGCCTTGGAGACGGCCTCGGTACCATGCTTCTTGGCTACCTTGTCCACCACGGCTACCGGCGGCTCGGCCAGGATGGAGACCGAGGGCACCACCAGTTCGAACTTGTCGCTGGTACCCGGCTGATTGAGCACCAGCAACGCTTCATTTTCCCAGGCCAGCAACACATCCCCGAGCCCGCGTTCGATGAAGCTGGTGGTGGCGCCACGTGCCCCGGAGTCCAGCACCTTCACATTCTTGAACAGATCGCTGACAAACTGTTTGGCGCCCTCTTCAGTGCCGCTTTTCTTCAGCGCATAGCCCCAGGCAGCCAGATAATTCCAGCGCGCACCGCCGGAGGTCTTGGGGTTGGGGGTGATGATGGCGACATCCTTGCGCACCAGGTCGCCCCAATCCTTGATCTGCTTGGGATTCCCCTTGCGCACCAGGAAGACGATGGTGGAGGTGTAGGGAGATGCATTGTTGGCCAAACGCCCTTCCCAGTCGCTGGCGGTGAGACCTGCCTTGGCCACCGCATCCACGTCATAGGCCAGCGCCAGGGAGACCACATCAGCCTCCAGTCCGTCCACCACGGCACGAGCCTGTTTGCCTGAGCCACCGTGTGACTGGCTCACCACCACATCGTCGCCGGTTTTGGCCTTCCACTCCTTGGCAAAGGCACTGTTGTACTCCTGGAACAGCTCCCGCGTCGGGTCATAGGAGACATTCAGCAGCCGCACCTCGGCGGCTTGGACCTGACCGAGAGCCAGCAGGGAGAGAACGGTGAGAGCGGTCATTCGCAGTTTCATGGTGATACTCCATATCGTTGGGTTGAGTACAGCATGCCCGCTTATGCATATTCCATGAAGAAAGAAAAAGCGCTTTGCTTATCTCTTATCCGCATATGAGCTCCCGATGGTCCTCTGGCACTCTCGGCCAGAGCGTATTCGCGTGCTTGCGATGCTCATCTCCAGACACGACAAAGCCCGGTCGATTGGCAGGGCGGGGAAAAGATGGAGGAACAAAGGCAAACCAGAGCGAAGGGTAAGCCCTGGGTAAAGGGACAATGCCAGACACGCAAGCACCACAGGGGGGAAGAGGCGGGTTGTCAGTAACAGGCGGCAGACCCGTCGGTTGCCTCTTGTTCCCTGAGCTCTTATCCAGACGCCAGAAAGCAAAAAGGCCTTCCCGTCAGGGAAGGCCTTTCAATTTAGTGGCGGAGCGGACGGGACTCGAACCCGCGACCCCCGGCGTGACAGGCCGGTATTCTAACCGACTGAACTACCGCTCCGCATTCGGTTAGCTTTCGCTAAATCTTTTGCTGCTTGTTTGTGAGGTGTCATCCTCGCAGCCAGTCATGTGATTCTTCACATCACCGTTTAATTGGGTGCCTGGCAGTGTCCTACTCTCGCATGGCGAATGCCACACTACCATCGGCGCTACAGCGTTTCACTTCTGAGTTCGGCATGGGATCAGGTGGTTCCACTGCGCTATTGCCGCCAGGCAAAATCTTCAATCTGAGAAAGCTGATTAAGTAATTCGTTCTCGGTATCTGCTACAAGCCTTCGAACACTTCTTGGGTGTTGTATGGTTAAGCCTCACGGGTAATTAGTATGGGTTAGCTCAACGTATCGCTACGCTTACACACCCCACCTATCAACGTTGTGGTCTCCAACGGCCCTTTAGGACCCTCA
>NZ_PQLN01000100.1:0-15064 GCF_002919855.1 Aeromonas sp. ASNIH8
CAGAAGGAGGCAATATCAATATGATGCACGGCGACAGCAGGGTGATGGTGGTGGTGTGTTTGGAGACAGCCAGTTTACCAGCACCCTGTCTGTCAACTTCCACTTCCCCAAGATCCCGCGAAGAACCTAAATACATGGGTTTTATTCACTAATAACAATTAATCGGCCTGCCTGCTCCTGCCTAGTGCGGGGGCTGATGCCCACATCCAGGATGGAACGGTCAGGCTTGGCAATGAGATCGATTTGGGAGTGATGATCGTGAGTTCACACAACAGACAGACCATGCTGGGCCTCGCCGCCCTGCTGCTTACCACCTGCCTTGGCACCAGCGGCTGGGCACAGGCGGCCGACGAGGCACAAAGCAAGGGCAAGATCGAGGCGCGCAGCGAGCTGTTCGCCAAGGATCACGCCGATCAGTTCACCAGCTGGAAAGGCACCAGCGAGAGCCGCGAGCGCACCGACGCCCTGGCGGAAGATCCGCAGATGGTGGTGCTCTGGGCCGGCTACCCCTTCTCCAAGGATTACAACAAGCCGCGCGGCCACTTCTATGCGCTGACCGACGTGCGGGAAACCCTGCGTACCGGCGCCCCCAAGACTGCCGAAGACGGTCCGCTGCCCATGGCCTGCTGGAGTTGCAAAGGCCCGGACGTGGCCCGCGTCATCGACGAGAGGGGTGAGGATGGCTACTTCAAGGGCATGTGGGCAAAAGGCGGACCGGAGATCGTCAACACCATCGGCTGCGCCGACTGCCACGACACCGCCTCGAAAGAGTTCAAGGAAGGGAAACCCGCCCTGCACCTCTCCCGTCCCTATGCCGACCGGGCCATGACCGCTATCGGCAAGCCGTTCAAGGAGCAGGGGCGCTTCGATCAGCAGTCTCAGGTGTGCGGCCAGTGCCACGTGGAGTACTACTTCAGCGGCCCCACCAAGGCGGTGAAATTCCCCTGGGACAAGGGTACGACTGTTGAGCAGATGGAAGAGTATTACGACGAGATTGGCTTTGCCGACTGGACCCATGCCCTCTCCAAGACCCCCATGCTCAAAGCCCAGCACCCCGAGTACGAGACCTGGCGCGCCGGCATTCACGGCCAGAACAACGTCGCCTGCGTCGACTGCCACATGCCCAAGGTGCAGAACGAACAGGGCAAGGTCTACACGGATCACAAGGTAGGCAACCCCTTCGATCGCTTCGATCAGACCTGCCGCAACTGCCACACCCAGAGCAAGGAGATGCTGCAAGGGGTGGTCAAGCAGCGCAAGGACGCCGTCACCGAAATCAAGCTCAAAGTCGAGAAGCAGCTGGTGCACGCCCACTTTGAAGCCAAGGCCGCCTGGGATGCCGGCGCCACCGAGGCCGAGATGAAGGACATTCTGCAGGACATCCGTCACGCCCAATGGCGCTGGGACTTCTCCATCGCCTCCCACGGGGTGCAGATGCACGCCCCGGAAGTGGCGCTGCGCATGCTGGGAACCGCCCTGGACAAGGCCGCCGATGCCCGCACCAAGCTGGCACGCCTGCTGGCCGCCAAGGGGATCAGCCACGAGATCGCCATTCCTGACATCTCCAGCAAGGAGAAGGCCCAGGCCGCTCTTGGCATGGACATGAAGCAGATGAACAGCGACAAGGCCCAGTTCCTCAAGACCACAGTCCCCGCCTGGGATGCCGAGGCCAAAGCGGCCGGACGGCTCGCACAATGACGAGGCATGCGGGCCCCCAGTGTCGGGCCCGCAGCCGGATGGAGGCTTCCTATGGGTGATTTAACAATGGATTTCTTACGACTGATGCTGATGGCAGCCATGCTGCTCACCAGCCTGCAGGGCCAGGCGGCCGATGCGGCAACCGCCCCGGCACCGACTACACATGAAGTGGAATTTCTGCGCAGTGCCGACAAGGCCTGCACCGACTGCCACAAGGAGCAGGTCGAAGGCATGCACGGCAAGCACGGCCAGGCGACCAACCCCAACAACCTGGCGCCGGTAACCTGCACCAACTGCCACGGTCAACCCTCCCCTCAACACCGGGAAGGGGTCAAGGACGTGATGCGCTTTAGCGACAGCTTCAATAACAAACAGAGTACCGAGAGCTACCCCATCGCCGAGCAGAACGGGGTCTGCATGAGCTGTCACGAGCCCAAAGTGCTGCGCGAGGCGCTCTGGGCCCACGACGTGCACGCTACCAAGCTCACCTGCACCAGCTGCCACCAGCTGCACCCGGCCAAGGAGCCCATGGTGGCGATTCCGGAGAAGTCCCGCATCAAGCTCTGCGTCGACTGCCACAGCAAGCAGCATGAGGTCGTCAAGGCGGCCAAGGCGAACACCACCTCGGGCAAGGAGGCACCATGAGCTGCTCTCGCCGTCACTTCATGGCGGGGATGAGTGCGGGGGCCCTCATCATGATGACAGGGCCGACTCGCTCCCTTGCCACCCCCCTCGCCCACAGCCAGACCATCGACGGGGTACGCTTTGGCATGATCCACGACGAGACGGCCTGTATCGGCTGTACCGCCTGCATGGATGCCTGCCGGGAGGTGAATCAGGTGCCAGAGGGGGTCTCGCGCCTCGAGATCATCCGCTCCGGCCCCATCGGCACCTTCCCCGATGCCGAGTACCACTTCTTTCGCAAGTCCTGCCAGCACTGCGACAACGCTCCCTGCGTGCACGTCTGCCCGACCGGTGCCTCCCATATCCGCAAGGAGGATGGCATCGTCGACGTCAACCCGGATCTTTGCGTCGGCTGCATGTACTGTCTGGCCGCCTGCCCCTATCAGGTGCGCTTTATCAACCCTGTGACCAAGGTGGCCGACAAGTGCGACTTTTGCCGCAGGACCAACCTGGCGGCGGGCAAGGAGCCGGCCTGCGTGGAATCCTGCCCCACCAAGGCGCTGGTGTTCGGCAATCTGGATGACCCGGACAGCCCCATCGCCAAACGGCTGGTAAAGGAGACCACCTATCGCTACAAGCAGGCACTCGGCACTTCGCCCAAGATGTACCGCGTGCCCAAAGGGGAGATAAAGTCATGACGATGCAAGAGGCATTTCACTTCCCTTCCCTTGTGTGGGGATTTGTCCGATCGCCATCTACCGCAGTAACAGAAGGAGGAATGGATCATGTTGCATGACGCATTTCACTTCCCTTCACTTGTCTGGGACTGGCCAATCGCCATCTATCTCTTTCTGCTCGGCATCTCCGCCGGGGCCACCAGCCTCTCGGTGCTGCTGCGCCGCAAGGGAGCCGGCAGCGAGAGCGGCATCATCAAGGCGACCGCCATTCTGGCGCCGGTGAGCGTGGTGCTGGGGTTACTGATCCTCATCTTCCACCTGGCCCGCCCCTGGACCTTCTGGAAGCTGATGTTCCACTACCAGTTCGACTCCGTGATGTCGATGGGGGTCATGCTGTTTCAGGTCTACATGGCGGTGCTGTTTGCCTGGCTGGCGGTGGTATTTCGGGCCGAGATCGAGACCTTGCGCAGTCACCTGCTGCAAGAGAAGTTCGCCTTTGTGGATGGTCTGATTGGCTGGCTCGCCCGCATCGAGCGGCTGCTGGCGCCGCTCTTGCTGCTGCTCGCCGTGCTCTTGGGGGCCTACACCGGCTTTCTGCTGTCGGCGCTCAAGACCTATCCGCTCTTGAACAACCCGGTGCTGCCGGTGCTGTTCCTCATCTCCGGCGTCAGCTCCGGCATCGCTTCCACCATCTTGCTGGCGGTCACCCTGTTCAAGGAGAACCATCACAGCCAGGGGGTGAGCTTTGTCCACCGCTTCGAGCGGCCGGTGCTGGCGGTGGAGGTGTTGCTGCTGGTCTGCTTCTTTACCGGCCTCTACTTCGGTGGCGGCCAGAAGGAGGCAGCCATGTGGGCCGCCATCGGCAGCGGCTTCTGGGCTCAGGTGTTCTGGCTCGGGGTGGTGGGCATCGGCATGCTGCTGCCCCAGTTGCTGGCCCTGCTGGCCCCCGCGCCGCTGCGGGCCAAAAACGGCTATCTGGTACTGGTCTGCAGCCTGACCCTGGTGGGGATCCTGCTGCTGCGCTACTTCGTGCTCTATGCCGGCCAGATGACGGTAGTTTAAAAATCGGTTCACGCTCCTGCTGCGAGGCCGTGATCAAGGCTCATGTGCTGCTCGGAATCCTCATGTATTCACATACACTCCGGTTCCTGCGCTGCTCTTTACCTTGCTGACAACCTCTCGCGACGGATAGTGAACCGGTTATTGAAAGCTGGGGATAAGCGCCAGCCGCCCTTCGGGTGACTGGCGCTTGTTTGTGGCGATGAGTTGTTGCGATTGGTTGTTGCCAGAAAGGTGGATGTTATCCCTCAGCGCCGGTACGGTGCAGACGCTGCGGCATAACATAGACAAATGATTGACTGGAGGTTGTGTGCTGGCGGAGCTCGGCTATCTCTCACTGTTGCTGGCGACCGGGCTCGCCCTGCTGCAAGGGCTGCTGCCCTGGCTGGGGCTGCGGCTCGCCTCACGCCCGCTGCTCGGCTGCGCAACACCGCTGGCCATCCTGGTCGCGCTCCTGTTGGTGGCCGCCCTGCTGCTGCTCGCCAGCTGTTTTGGCCAGGATGACTTCACCCTGGTCTATGTGGCCCAGCACGCCAACAGCGCCCTGCCCCTTGGCTTCAAGCTGGCAGCGGTGTGGGGCGGCCATGAAGGCTCCATGCTCTTTTTCGTCTTTGCGCTGGGGCTGTGGGGCGCCCTGGTGGCCCTTTGCTCCAGGCGGGTCGATCCGCTGATTACAATCCGGGTATTGGCCATCATGGGGCTGATCGTCGGGCTGTTTGGCCTCTATACCCTGATCTTCTCCAGCCCGTTTGACCGCCAGTTCCCGGGGCCGCTGGAGGGACGCGATCTCAACCCCATGCTGCAGGACATCGGCCTCATCATCCACCCGCCCCTGCTCTATCTCGGTTATGTCGGCTTTGCGGTCAACTTCGCCTTCGCCATGGCGGCGCTGCACTCGGGTCGGCTCGATGGCGCCGTAGCCCACTGGAGCCGCCCCTGGGCGCTCGGCTCCTGGGTCTTTCTCACCGCCGGCATCGTGCTGGGTTCCTGGTGGGCCTATTACGAGCTCGGCTGGGGCGGCTGGTGGTTCTGGGATCCGGTAGAAAATGCCTCCCTCTTGCCCTGGCTGCTCGGCACTGCCTTGCTGCACGCCCTGGTGGTGTGCGAGAAGCGCGGCGCTTACGGCCACGCCGTGCTGCTGCTCTCCATCTTTACCTTTTCGCTGAGCCTGCTCGGTACCTTCGTGGTGCGCTCCGGGGTGCTCACCTCGGTACACGCCTTTGCGGTGGACCCCAGCCGCGGCCTCACCCTCTTGTTGCTGCTCGGCTTGCTATTGACCTGCGCCCTCACCCTGTTTGCCCTGCGGGCGGACATTCGCGCCCCCTATGCCCGCTTTGGGTTGCTGTCAAAAGAGGGACTGCTCGGCGCCGCCATCCTGCTGCTCAGCGTGGCCTGCACCAGCGTGCTGCTCGGCACCTTCTACCCCATGGTGTTCCAGTCGCTCCATCTGGGTTCACTCTCGGTGGGCGCCCCCTATTTCAATACCATCTTCGTGCCGCTGGCCCTCTGCCTGATGGCGCTCATGACCCAACTGCCGCGCCTTCGCTGGCAGCATCTGGCAGCCCAGCGCCGCATCAAGGTGCTGCTCCCATGCCTGTTCGGCCTGCTGGGGGGCGCCTTGCTGAGCCTAGCCTATCCCGAGCCGCTGCGGGCAAGCTGGCTGGGGCTTGCGGCCAACGTGCTGAGCCTCTGGCTGATGGCCAGCCTGCTGCTCCCGCTCTTGCAACCGGTCGCCCTGCGCGAGCTCACCCTCAATCGGTTCGGCAGCCTGCTGGCCCACCTCGGGGTGGCGGTGTGCGCCCTCGGCATTGCGCAGGTGAGTCACCACAGTCAGGAGGGGGGCGCGGTACTCGCCGCAGGCCAGCCCTATCGGCTCGGCGCCTTCGAGTTTCGCTATGAGGGGAGCGAGCCGATCATCGGCCCCAACTACACCGCCCAGCGCATCACGCTTAGCGTGCACAAGGACGGTAAAGAGGTGGCGCGGCTCACCCCGGAGCGGCGTCACTACAGCGTGCGCACCATGAACATGAACGAGCCCGGCATCGCGTGGGGGCTGTTTGGCGATCTCTACGTGGTGCTTGGCGAGAAGATGGGACCCGGCGCCTATGCCATGCGGCTTCACTACAAGCCGCTGGTGCGCTGGATCTGGCTCGGCGGCCTGTTGATGATGACGGGCGGCGCCCTGCGCCTGCTCGCCCGCCGACCGCTGCTGGCTAACCATCCTGCGCCAGCGACCGCCCCCTCCCCTCGGCTTGAACAGGAGTCCTTATGAACGCCCGTCTGCGCCTGTTCGTGCCGCTCGTGCTCACCCTGGGGCTCGGTGCCCTGCTCTGTCTCGGCCTTGGCAACAACCCCTACAGCCAGGATGAGGCCGTCGCAGGGCGTACCCTGCCCGCCTGGCAGAGTGACGATCTGTTTGGCGGCGCCCCCATCCACACCGCGGCACTCAAGGGGGAGCCCTTTGTGCTCAACGTCTGGTCCAGCTGGTGCCCCAACTGCCGCGCCGAGCATTCGCTGCTGGGTGAGCTGGCCAGCGCCGTGCCCCTCTATGGCCTCAACTACCGAGACAAGGGAGACCCCGCCCGCGCCTGGCTCACCGAGGCGGGTAACCCCTATCGCGCCGTGCTGGCCGACCCCGACGGCCGACTCGCACTGGAGCTAGGCGTCTACGGCACGCCGGAGACCTATCTCTTCGCCGGCGACGGCACCCTGTTGACCCGTCATACCGGCCTGCTCACCCGGGAGATCTGGCAACGCCAGTTTGCCCCTCTACTTGCCGAGGCCCGCAGCAACACCGCTAGCCAGCCCGAAGTGGAAAGAGAAGTAGAGAAACAAGTGCAGGAGAGCAAGCCATGAGCCGTCTCGGCCACGCCCTGATCGCGCCGCTCTTGCTGGCCTTGAGCCTCGGGGCCCTTGCCAGCGGGGTCGACACCTATGAGTTTCGCCACCCCGAGCGGCAGACCCGCGCTCAGGAGCTGGCCCGCGCCCTGCGCTGCCCCCAGTGCCAGAACCAGAACCTGGTGGAGTCCAACTCCCCCATCGCCCGGGATCTGCGGCTCGAAGTCTACCGCTGGGTGGACGAGGGGCAGTCTGATGAGCAGGTGATCGCCCGCATGACGGAGCGCTTCGGCGACTTCGTGCGCTACGATCCCCCCTTCAAGCGCAGCACGGCGCTGCTGTGGGGCGGCCCCGCCCTCTTGCTGTTGCTGGCCCTCAATCGCCTGCGCAGGAGCCTGCATCGCCGGCAACCGGCGCGGGTGCCGCTTGTCGGCGACAGAGCCGAGGGGGTGCTCGCCCACGACCCCAGGGCCGAACTGAACCGGCTGATCATGGCCGAGCAGCAGGCGGGGCTTGCCCCCCACAGCCGCCTCTACCGGGAGCTGGAGCTGGCCCGCCTCGCCAACGCCACCCCAACCGCCGAGCAGGCCCTGCGCGAGCGGCTGGTAAGAGATCGCACCGCTCGTCCGCAGCTCTGGCTGCGCACCTGGATACTGCTTGGGGGCCTGCTGCTGGCGCTGATGGCCGGTATTTATGCTGGCACCGGCCGCTATCAGGCGTGGCTGGCTTATCAGTCGCGCCCCGATCCGCTGGCGGGATTGAGCCCGCGGGATCTGCAGGACAAGGAGCTGGGCGCCTTGCACCAGCGCCTGCAAGCCAACCCCGCCGATCTCGACGGCTGGGCGGCGCTCGGCCAGCTCTATCTCTATCGGGACGAGTACGACAACGCCCTGCTCGCCTACCAGCGTCTCGCCCTGCAAGAAGGGGGCGCCAGCGCTGCGACCCAGGCCGCACAGGCTACCGTGCTCTACTATCAGGCGGGCCAGCAGCTGACTCCCGAGGCAACCCGCCTGCTGGAGAGCGCCCTCAAGCAGGACAAAGGCGAGGTGAGCGCCCTGATGCTGCTCGCCTCCGATCACTTCCTGCACGGTCGCTACTCCCAGGCCATCGCCCTCTGGCAGCAGTTGCTGGACGAGGAGCGCCCCCGCATCAATCGGGCCGCGTTGATCCAGGCCATTCAGACCGCGCGGATGATGGGAGGATGACGCGGGGCAAAACGGCGATAATGCAGCGGGCCATCTTCCCTGCCGGGCGCCGTTTTTATCGCCATGGTCGCCATGAACAACCTTTTCATCATCCCAAGGCGCCGAAAGGTGCAAAAAGAGTCGTCATCTCGCCCCTCGCCAGCATATAGTGCGCCCCCGTAGTGGCGTGTCTGGCATGGCCTGACAGGCTTCTATGACTCCCTTTTGCGGGCCCAATAGCCCCGATGCGGGGGATTTCAAGGTGCGCTGGCCCATAAAATGGAAATATCCGGCCACCAGACGTTGTGAAGCGTCAATTACCGTCATATAACTTAGCCAAATGTCCCTGTGAGTCGTAGTAGAGTCAAATCATGAACCTTCGTCCTTTTCTTCCCTTGCTGCTCGGCGCCTTCCTCCTTCCCGCCAGCATGGAAAGCGCCCATGCCAACCCGTTTTCTGCGACCTCTTCTTCCACCAACAGCCTGCTCGAACCCCGCAGCAACCTACCGCTGAGATCCGATGCCTACGTGGTCGTCAACCCGAAAACCGGCGAGACCCTGGCAGAGCGCAACGCCAACCGGGTGATGTCCATCGCCTCCATCACCAAGCTGATGACAGCGCTGGTGGTACTGGATGGCAATCAGCGCCTCAACGAGACCCTCACCGTCACCATGGATGACGTGGACAGACTCAAGGGCACCGGGTCGCGCCTCGCGGTGGGCTCGCGTCTGAGTCGCGCCGACATGCTGCACATCGCCCTGATGTCCTCTGAAAATCGCGCCGCCTCCGCATTGGGACGGCACTACCCGGGTGGTCGCAAAGCCTTTATCGAGGCAATGAATGCCAAGGCCCGCATGCTCGGCATGTGGAGCACTCATTTCGCCGACAGCACCGGGCTCAACCCCCGCAACGTCTCCACCGCACACGATCTCGCCAAACTGGCTGCTGCCGCATCCACCTACCCGCTGATCCGCCAGTACACCGCCTCCGAGCAGCGTCTGGTACGCAACGGCAAGCGCCAGCTGCACTACCTCAACTCCAACCGCCTGGTACGGGAAGGAAGCTGGCCCATTCTGGTCTCCAAGACCGGTTATATCCGCGAGGCGGGGCGCTGCCTGGTGATGGGAACCCGGGTCAACAACGAGCCCGTGGTCATGGTGCTGCTTCACGCCAACACCACGGATGAACGGGTCGCCGATGCCAGAAAGATCAAGAGCTGGCTGGAAACCTCGGGCCGCATGACCCTGACGGCGCAGTCCACTCCCCAGCCCAGGCTCTTCAGCAGCCAGTAACGGCTACGAGAACAAGGGCCCCCGAACCGGCAGGTTCGGGGGCCTTTTTCATGAGTGGCAATCCCCCCCTGCTGCCTCTTTCTGCTCTCCCAGTGATCCCGACCGTATGGTGCTTCGTTAAGGAGGCAGAGAGAAATCAAGGGCATCAACAGGGCCACCACATGCACCTCAAACCCCATCTACCCGAGAAGATCTGTCCCGTCTGCCTTCGTCCTTTTGCCTGGCGGCGCAAGTGGGCCCGCTGCTGGCAGGAAGTGCGCTATTGCAGCGAACGCTGCCGTCGTCGAAAGGAGCACCCCTGATGGAGCTGCGCCTCATACTCGGGGATCAACTGAACGCAGGTCACAGCTGGTTTCGCACGCAGGATGCCGCTGTCTGTTACCTGATGGCGGAGCTGCGCCAGGAGACGGACTACTGCCGCCACCATCGCCAGAAGGTGCTCGCCTTCTTTGCCGCCATGCGCGCCTTCGCCGCCGCTCTCACCCAGGCGGGCCACCGGGTCTGCTACCTGACTCTCGATGAGAGCGCCCCCTGGCCCGATTTGCCGAGCTTGCTGGCGGCCCAGCTCGAAGCGCATCAGGCCGAGCGCTTCGCCTGGCAGAGCCCGGACGAGTGGCGCCTTGCGAGCCAGCTGACCCAGTGGGCCTCAGGCCTTGCCATCCCGACCGCTGAGGTGGACAGCGAACATTTTCTCACCCCCCGCGATGGCTGGCGACGCTACCCCCACAGCCGGATGGAGTTCTTCTACCGCGCCCTGCGAAAGCAGTACCGGGTGTTGCTCGATGAGCGCGGCCAACCCCTTGGGGGGCGCTGGAACTTCGATGCCGAGAATCGCGCCAAATTGCCGGCGAGCCAACCCATCCCGGCGCCCCTCACCTTTGCCAACGAGGTGAGCGACATCGATGCCATGCTGACCCGCCACGGCGTCGCCACCATTGGCAGTGCCGATGCCGACGCCCTGCCCTGGCCCGTCACCCGGCGCCAGAGCCGCGCACTGCTTGAACACTTCCTTGCACACTGTCTGCCCCACTTCGGTCGCTATCAGGATGCCCTGAGCGAGCGGGGCTGGAGCCTGTTCCACAGCCGCTTGTCGTTTTCCATGAACAGCAAGATGCTCCATCCCCTCGAAGTGATCCGCGCTGCGCAAGCTCACTGGCAGGCCAATCAGGCCACCATTTCCCTGGCGCAGGTGGAGGGGTTCATCCGCCAGATCCTCGGCTGGCGCGAGTTTGTCCGCGCCCTCTACTGGGAAAGGATGCCCGAGTATCGGCGCACCAACTTTCTCGGGGCCGAACGACCCCTGCCCGGTTTTTTCTGGAATGGAGAAACCAGCATGGCCTGCGTGCGTCACGCCATTCGACAGTCTCTGGAGCACGCCTATGCCCACCATATCCAGCGGCTGATGGTGACCGGCAACTTCGCCCTGCTGGCGGGGATCCACCCTGACGAGGTGGATGCCTGGTATCTGGGTATCTATGTGGATGCCATCGAGTGGGTGGAGCTGCCCAACACCCGCGGCATGAGCCAGTTTGCCGATGGCGGTCTGATGGGCAGCAAGCCCTACGCCAGCAGCGGCACCTATCTCGAGCGGATGGGCCACTACTGCAAGGGGTGTCACTATCAAGTGAAGGTCCGCAGCGGGCCGGACAGCTGCCCCTTCAACAGCCTCTACTGGCACTTTCTCTGGCGCAACCGGGACAAACTTGGCAACAACCCTCGCCTCGCCCTGCCCTACGCCAACTGGGATGGCCAAACCACAGAACAGCAGCAAGCCATCCTGACGACGGCAGAACATCATCTGCTCCACCTGGAACGGCTCTGAATCGACCGGATTTCATGCCAGAAAGTGAGTAAATGACAACATTGAGAGCCAGTTAACAAAATGTGAATAGCGATAACCACCAATGACATCGACACCAGTTGAATATCCTGTGGCGGCTGATTAAGGTGGAGGCCCCAGTCAAGGAGAGACAAGATGGACATAGTGGTACTCGGTGGTGGCGTGGTCGGTGTGACCAGCGCCTGGTATCTGGCCAAGGCCGGTCACAAGGTGACCCTGCTGGAGCGGCGCGACGGGGTGGCCCTTGAAACCAGCCATGCCAATGCGGGTCAGATCTCCCCGGGTTATGCCTCCCCCTGGGCTGCCCCCGGCATTCCCCTCAAGGCCGCCAAATGGCTGCTGCAAAAACACGCTCCCTTCACGGTGCGCCCCACCTCGGATCCCTTCCAGCTGCGCTGGATGCTGAAGATGTTCGCCAACTGCACGCCAGCGGCCTATGCCGTCAACAAGGGGCGCATGGTGCGACTGGCAGAATACAGCCGCGACTGCATGAAGCAGTTGCGGGGCGAGCTGGCGCTCGACTACGAAGGGCGCCAGCTCGGCACCCTGCAACTGTTTCGCAGTCAGGCGCAGCTCGATGCCAGCCAGCGCGACATCGCCGTGCTCGAGGAGTACGGCGTCCCCTATCAGTCTCTGAATGCCGACGGCTGCGAGGAGGTCGAGCCCGCCCTGGCAAGGGTGCGTGGCAAGGTGGTGGGGGGCCTGCGCCTGCCGGGGGACGAGACGGGGGATTGCTTCCGCTTCACCCAGGCCCTGGCGGACGAGGCCCGCAAGCTCGGGGTGAGCTTCGTCTTCAACTGCGCCATCGACGAGGTCGAGATCGCGAAGGGACGCGCCGTGGCGGTCCGTGCCGGCGAGCAGCGCTTCCAGGCCGACGCCATCGTCTGTGCCCTCGGCAGTTATGGCACCGGCTTCCTGCGCCCCCTCGGAATTGAGCTCCCCGTCTACCCGGTCAAGGGGTACTCCCTCACCCTGCCGATGACGGATGCCGAGGGCGCCCCGCGCAGCACCGTGCTGGACGAGACCTACAAGGTCGCCATCACCCGCTTCGACGAACGGATCCGGGTGGGCGGCATGGCCGAACTCTCGGGCTTCAACCTGGCGCTCAACCCCAGACGCCACGATACCCTGGCCATGGTGGTGAGGGATCTCTTCCCCCAGGGGGGAAATCTGGAGCAGGCCACCTTCTGGACCGGGCTGCGCCCCATGACGCCGGACGGCACGCCCCTGGTGGGCCCAAGCCCCATCCCCGGGCTCTGGCTCAATACCGGCCACGGTACCCTGGGCTGGACCATGGCGGCAGGATCGGGCCAGTTGCTCAGCGATCTCATCTCGGGCAATACCCCGGATATCAGCGACGAGGGGCTCACCCTGGCCCGCTACGGCTAGGCATTGGCCACCCGTCTGTGCAAGTCTGCGAAAGAAAGAGGGCGTGCCTGGCACGCCCTCTTTTTTCTTGCCCCCCTGGCTACGACGACACCGGGGTCGCCTCCTCGCTCGTCAGTCCGGGTTTCAGGGCCAGCGTGAAGAGCGCCGCCACCATGTCGGACTGGGTGATGATGCCCACCAGCTGCTCCCCCTCCACCACCGGCATGTGGTGCAACCCCCCGTCGGAGAAGGCCTCCACCAGGTCGTAGAGAGGCTGGTAGCGCCGCGCCGTCTGTACCTCCCGGGTCATCAGATCCGCCACCTGCTGCTGCTCAAGGGTCTCCTTCGCCCTCGGCTGGCGACCCGCCCGGTCGATCATCAGGTCGTGCAGGGTGATGATGCCGACCAGCCTCTCCCCCTCATCCACCACCGGCAGCGCCTTGATCTGGTGGTGGGAGAGCAGATGCCACGCTTCCATGGCGAGCGCCTGTGGCGTCGTCACGACGAGATCCCGCGACATCACATCCTGGCAACGCACCGTCCCCACTCGCCCCCGCAGGGCATGAAGCTGGGCCTCCTGCAGCAGCTCCTGCAGATCCTGGCGGCTGATGTCCAGCAGCTCCCCGTGTTTTTCCAGGGCAAAGTCGATGTCCTGGGTGGCGAGCCGGGCACTCGGCTGGGGATCCGCCGTCTGGTGGCGATTGGGCGCCACCTTGCCGCCATGGGGATAACGACGCCCCAGAGCGCGGTTGTAGATAAGTCCCAGACTCAGCAGCAACAGGGAGTTGAGCAGCACCGGCAGCAGCACGTAGCCGACCCCGAGCGCCCGGATCCCCTCGCCGCCGATGACGGCGGTCAAGGCCACGGCGCCGCCGGGCGGGTGCAGGCTGCGGGTGAGGAACATGGCGGCGATGGCCAGCATCACCGCCAGGGCCGAGGCGATAGCCATGTCCGGCACCAGGCTGGCACTCAATACCCCCATCAGGGCCGACACCCCGTTGCCCACAAGGATGGACCAGGGCTGGGCCAGGGGGCTGGCCGGGGCGGCAAACAGCAGCACGGCGGAGGCCCCCATGGGGGCGATGAGCCAGTGCACCTCGAGCCCCAGTCCCCAGCGGCACAGCAAGGCGGTGCCGAGCAAGCCGATGAGGGCGCCAAGGGCGCCGTAACAACTCTCTTTGACGCTGGTATTGGTCGATACCGGCAAAAAATCCCTGAACTGCATGGTGCTCCCGCGGACGATAACATTTATTTCAAATGCGCAATTCTAGCCACTTTCCCCCGTCCCACACCAGCCCCCCGCTCCGCCATGGCCATCATCCGCACGCTTTTTCCCTTCTTAACATTGTCTTAAGAGTCCGCTGGCACCCTTTACGCCATCCCAACACTGGAGCCCAACGGTATGACTCACCTCAACGATGCCCTGCGCCGCTTCGACGGCCAACGCCGGGTCTGGACGGCGGGACTGGAGCGAACCCTGCTCGGCTGGCTTGCCAGTCGCAGCGCATTGCCGCCCTCTTCGCAGGCACCCCGCCGGATCCTGGTCATTCGCAGTACCAACCGCATCGGCAACAACCTCTTCCTGCTGCCCTTCCTGCACCAGCTTCATCGCGCCCATCCCCACGCCGAGCTGGAGCTGGTGTGCAGCCCCACCGCCCTGCTCCCCTTCCTGGCCGATCTGCCCCTGCGGCACATTCATCAGATCCGGTTGCAGGGCAGACACCTGCCGGGCGCCCTCTCGGCACTCTCGCGTCTGCGCCGCCAGCACTACGACAGGGTCTACGTCCCCTTCGCCTCCAGTACGGATCACTTCATCGCCGCCTGGGTACAGGCCCGTGAGAAATGCGGCTTCGACGATGGCCACGGGGATCTCATCTTCCCGCGTCCGCAGACTGCGGACAGTGAGTGCCACTACGCCCACCAGCCCCTGCAACTGCTCGGCATACCGGGCAATCCGGTCGACCCCATCCCCCTTGGCAGCCTGTTGCAGGGGCCAAGCCCGGCCTTGAGTGCGCTGCGACGAGCCCATCCTGGCCGTCCCCTGATCGGCTTTTTCACCGGCGCCCGCAAGGGCAAGGGGCTCTCCCAGCCCCAGTGGCAGCGGTTGCTTGGGGATCTGCGCCGTCACAGCCCGGATGCCCTGCTGATCCAGCTCGCGGATCCCGCCGCCCCCGAGCACCTGCTCGGGGACGTGCACGTTTCCCTTGGCAACATGGGGGAGCTGGCCCGCTTCACGGGCGGCCTCTCCCTCTTCGTCAGCGCCGACACCGGTCCCCTGCACCTGGCTGCCGCCAGCGGTGTGCCCTGTCTTGGCCTCTTTACCCAGACCGACCCCGCCCGCTACGGGTGCCTGGGCGCCCAGCACCTCAATCTGGTGATCGAGGATCGCAATGCCATCCCCCTCGACCAACAGTGGCTGACCGAGGCGCTCGCAAGCGCCCCTCACCGGGTGACGATGTCGGTTTCCCCCACCCGCTACCTGCC
>NZ_PQLN01000101.1:0-14885 GCF_002919855.1 Aeromonas sp. ASNIH8
GACACCGCTATGCCACCGTGATCATGGATGCCGAGCGAACCCGCGTCCTGTGGGTGGGGCACGGCAACAGCCGGGCCGCTATCCGTCCCTTCTTCGAGCAGCTCGGCGAGCGATGCCAGCAGATTGAGGCGGTGGCGATGGACATGAACACGGCGTTCGACCTGGAGGTGAAGCAACACTGCCCGCAGGCGGAGGTGGTCTACGACCTGTTCCACGTGGTGGCTCGCTATGGCCGAGAGGTGGTGGACCGGGTGCGAGTGGAGCAGGCGAATGCACTGAAAAGCGATAAACCGGCGCGAAAAGTGGTCAAAAGTGCGCGTTGGTTGCTGCTACGTAATCGGGCGAAGCTGAGTGAAAAACAGGATGTGAAGTTGCAGGAGCTGTTGGCGGCGAATCAACCGCTGGCGATGGTGTACGTGCTGAAAGAGGCGTTGAAGGGCATCTGGTATGCGCCGAGCGTGTGGGAAGGATGGCGACGATGGCGGAGCTGGATGCGGCAGGTGAAGGAAAGCGGGCTAGCGCCGCTGCAACGATTTGGTCGAAATTTATCGAAATATATGCGGGGGATCCTGGCGAGTGCAAACTACCCGATGCACACGAGTGTGCTGGAAGGGGTGAACAACAAGATCAAAGTGATAAAGCGTATGGCATATGGATTTAGGGACTCAGAATACTTTTTTCTGAAAATCAAGGCGGCCTTCCCCGGAAAGCCGCGATGAACCATAAAAAAACCGGACCCTGAGGGTCCGGTTCAAGTGAGGTTGGAAAAACAGTCCGTACTGCGAGCCGTTTGTCCAGCCTGACTCAGATATCGATCCGGCGTGCCTGCCAGAACTTGTTGCGCCAATACACATTGTCGAGCTTGGAGCGCGTGACGCCGGCACGGAAGGAGACATGGATGAATTCACCGTTGCCGACATAGATGCCGACATGGTTCAGACGCGGGTTGATCTTGAAGAAGACCAGGTCCCCCTCGACCAGATCCTGCTTGGAGACGCGAGAGCCTTCGTGGACCTGGGAGCGGGTATCGCGGGGCAATTCGATGCCGATGGCATTGCGGAACACTTCACGGGTAAACGCCGAGCAATCGATACCTCGTTCTGTGGTACCGCCATAACGATAGGGGGTACCACGCCACTCTTTGTATACGGTCAGGATTTCGTTGACATCCGGGGTAGGCGAAACTTCGGGTTCAATCACGGGTTCCATCATGGAAACCTCGATCTTGCTCGCGACCTCGGGTTGGGGTGCCGAAGCACAACCTACCATTCCGAGCGCGACCAGCAGTAGCATCAGGTGGCGCAATCCTTTATCCCCGCAAAAAAGAGTGAAACTTGTTAAAATGCAGCCCGACAGGGCAATTTATAAGGCAACAGCACCCGACTATATCCAAGAATTCTATCGAGGCAAGCGAAAATCCCAATCGAACTCACATTTTTGCAAGGAAATGCTCTGTTTAGCGCAATTTATGTGATCATGGCCAAACAATATACAATCTTGAAAGCATCGGTTTCGGCCTCTCCAAACGGATTGTTATCGCTACTTCGACCCCATTTTTAAGTGAAATATTATGCTTTCTGCGGATCTCTATTTGTTAAATACCGCGCTCGTCGATACTGAACAGCTGATCGGGCTGTCATCCGGGCTCTCCCCGGAGGAATACCGCCACTGGCACGAGATCCGCCAACCCGGCCGCCAGCGCGAGTATCTGCTGGGACGCGTGTTGCTTCGCCGCCTGCTGGCCGAACGCCTCCACTGCCCTGCCGGCTCTCTGGCCTTTCACATCGGCGAGCATGGCAAGCCGATGCTGTGCAACCACCACTGGCAGTTCAACCTCAGCCACAGCGGTGACTGGTTGGTGCTCGCCCTCTGTCGGGAGGGTCCCCTCGGCGTGGATATCGAAATGGGCCTGCGCCGCCGCCCCATACTGCCCCTGGCAGAGCGTTTCTATGCCCCCGGGGAATACCTGTGGCTGCGCACCCTGCCAGTGCAGGAGCAGGACTCGGCCTTCTATCGGCTGTGGTCGCGCAAGGAGGCGGTGCTCAAGGCCCACGGCGCCGGCATCGCCGCCGGGCTGGAGAAGGTCTGCTTCTTGCCGGAGCAAGGGTGGCGGCTGGAGAACCTGCTCGATACCCGCATCTATGAAGTGAGCGATTGGCCCATTGGCAGAGGATGGCTCAGCCTCGCCGCCCCGACCCGCCAGGTCGATGCCTATCTGCTGGACGGGAGCTTGAAATCCACTCCGCTGGACCCCATGTTGATCCACACCATTTTCCGAGAGTCAGCCTCATGATCGTCGACATCACTCCCCAGAATTTTCACGCCGAACTGATCGATGCATCCCTGAAAAAGCCGGTCGTCATCTACTTCCACGCCCCGCAGATGCCGGAGTGTCAGGCCATGACCCCCCTGGTGGAAGCCCTGGTTGGTCAGGCCAATCCTGGCGTCACCTTGGCCAAAGTCGATATGAACGATCCCCAGCTGCAGCCGCTGGCGAGCCAGCTGGCCCTGCGCGCGTTACCCGCCCTGGTGCTGTTCCATCAGGGTCGTCCGGACGAGCAGGCCATCCTGGAAGGCCCGCAGGATGAAGCGACCCTGCGCCAGTATTTCGCTGCTTTCGCCCCCAAGGAAGAAGAGCTGCTGCTGGAGCAGGCCAAGCAGGCACTGGCCGCAGAGCAGGCCGATGTGGCGCACGCCCACCTGAGCAAGGCCCATCGCCTCGCCGCCGAGCGTCACGACATCAGCCTCTGGCTGGCACAGGCGGCCCTGGATCTGAACCTGCTGGACGAGGCGCAAGCCCTGCTCGCCGCCATCCCCATGGTGGCACAGGACGATCACTATCAGACCCTGAGCTCTCGCCTCTCGCTGGCGCTGCAGGCCAGTGACAGCCCTGAACTGCGCGCCCTGGAGCTGCGTCACGCCGAACAGCCGGCAGATGACGCCCTCGCCCAGGAGCTGGCGGTACTCTACAGCCAGGTCGGTCGACAGGAAGAGGCTCTGGCCTTGCTGTTCACCATTCTCAAGCGGGATCTGGCCTTTGGAGATGCCAAGAAGATCTATCTCGATGTGCTGGCCACCATGGGCGCACATCCGGCAGCGCAGAATTACCGCCGCAAGCTCTACAGCCTGCTTTATTGATCGAAGAGATATTCAGGACGGGGAATGCCGATCGGTCGGCATTGCCTTGTTCAGGCGGGAGTCAAACTCGGAGAATTGCCAGATTTCAGGCAAAAAAAAATGGCGCATTAAAATGCGCCATTTTTTCGCATGGATTACTTCTTGTAGGAAGTAGCCATGTTGTCGATGCGCTGGTTAGCACGCATAGCTTCTTGCTTGGCTTCTGCAACATCAGCAGCGATCTTGGACTGATCAGCACGAACAGCGCTAACATCTTGAGCCAGTTGGTCAACTTTGTTAGACAGATTCTGAACGGAAGTTTCCAGTTCGCTGGTGTTTGCACAACCGCCCAGCAGAGCGGACAGACCAACAACACCTACCAACAACATTTTTTTCATTTTTAAAAGCTCCCTTTAACTCGCCAGACGTTTAGCAAGCGGCGTGATTATGGCACAAAAAAATCATACTTTGGATAGGCCCCATCACAGATAAATGCGTTAAAACCCTCATTTTTTTTTAGTTGCACACTTTATGCGCAAACTTTAATCAAAAAAGAGTGTCTCCGGATGAGGTTCGTGCAAAGCGTAACCAAAATTTCGGCTTATTACAATTTCGTATGAGGCTCAGGCTGAACGCTCTGACAGCAATTGACGATATTGCACCAGATCCTCGATGGTCAGCACCGGCATCTGGTGCTGGCGACCGAAGGCCACCAGGTCCGGCAACCTGGCCATGGAGCCATCCTCCCTGGTCAGCTCGCACAGCACGCCGTAAGGTTTGAGCCCGGCGAGCTGCATCAGATCGACCGTGGCTTCGGTGTGACCGCGACGGGTCAGCACGCCCCCGGTACGGGCACGCAGCGGGAAGACATGGCCGGGGCGATGCAGGTCGGACGGTCTGGCCCCGTCGGCGATGGCGGCACGTATGGTGGTGATGCGATCGGCGGCGGACACCCCGGTGGTCACCCCCTGCGCCGCTTCGATGGTCACGGTGAAGGCGGTCTGGTAGTGGCTGGAGTTGGCCTCCACCATCATCGGCAGCTCGAGCTGGCGAACCCGCTCGTCGGTCAGGCAGAGGCAGACGATGCCGGAACACTCGCGGATCATCATGGCCATCTGTTCATTGGTCATGGATTCTGCGGCGAAGATGAGGTCACCCTCATTCTCACGATCTTCATCGTCGGCCACCAGCACACCCTGGCCGGCACGCAGTGCGGCCAGCGCGGCCTCGACGCGAGCAATGGGATCACCGAATTCACTGAGCAGAGACTGATTCATGGTAAGACTCCTAAAAAAGACAAGGACCAGAATCAGGGCATGGAAAGGTAGACAGAGATAGGCATGCAGCGGCCGGCCCACAGGGGGCTTGCCAGCAATATCTGTCTTATCCTCTTTCATCCGGACTGTGACCGTCGGCTCCGGCATCTCACCGGATCTGCTGACCCCGCCCGGTCAAACCGGGTCGGGCGCTCGCGGGCTCCCCGAGTCATATCGGGATACCGCCGGTGGGGAATTTCACCCCGCCCTGAGAATAAGCGCAGACAGCCTAAAGAAAATCGCCGCAGGATGCCAGTCCAAAACCCATCAACGACAAACGCTTGCCCTCGGCGGCCCGCCTCCGCCAGCCGGTCACGCCGATGCACGGCACGCTGTCTTTTCTGATTTTGTTTGTGGCATAGTGCCAAAAAAACGTGCTGCCCGCGCAGACTGGGCGCCAACAACACCAACGGAATCATGACAGAGATGGAAAAGAAAATACTGCTGACCGATTGCCCCGACGCCAAGGGACTCATCGCCAAGATCACCAACATCTGCTACAAGCACCAGCTCAACATCAACAAGAACGACGAGTTCGTGGATCACGAAAACGGCCGCTTCTTCATGCGCACCGAGCTGGAAGGGCGCTTCAACGACGAGACCCTGCTGGCCGACCTCGACGATGCCCTGCCGGTGGGCGCTCTGCGCCGCCTGGTCAAGGCGGGCAAGAAGCGCATCGTCATCCTGGTGACCAAGGAGACCCACTGCCTCGGCGACATCCTGATGAAGAACTACGCCGGCGCCCTGGACATGGACATAGTGGCGGTGATCGGCAACTACGACACTCTGGGCGAGCTGACAGGCAAGTTCGACATCCCCTTCCACTGCGTGAGCCACGAGGATCTCAGCCGCACCGAGCATGAAGAGCAGGTGCGCGCCCTCATCGATGGCTACCAGCCGGATTACGTCATCCTGGCCAAGTACATGCGGGTGCTGACCCCGAGCTTCGTCGCGGCCTACCCGCGCAAGATCCTCAACATCCACCACTCCTTCCTGCCCGCCTTCATCGGTGCCCGTCCCTATCGCCAGGCCTTCGATCGCGGGGTCAAGCTCATCGGTGCCACCGCCCACTTCGTCACCGACGATCTGGATGAGGGTCCCATCGTCGAGCAGGACGTCATCCACGTCGACCACACCTTCACCGCCGACGACATGGCCAAGGCCGGTCGCGACGTGGAGAAATCCGTGCTGAGCCGCGCCCTGGAGCTGGTACTGAACGAACGGGTCTTTGTCTACGGCAACAAGACGGTCGTGTTCAAGTAAGCGGCGGTCCGACCCCAGAAAAAAGGCTCCCGAAGGAGCCTTTTTTCATTGCGGGGGCACTCACTGGTGCAGTGGCAGACCGTTGACGGTGACCTGTCCCTTCTCCAGCTTGAGCTCTGCGCTCAGTACCGCCGACTCCACCTTGAGGTAACCCAGGTCGGTAAACTGGCTCAGCATGGGGGCCAGCTGGGGAACCGCCTGGCCCAGCTTGTCGCCAAGGCGCGCATGGAGCAGACCTGACAGGGCCTGCATCCCCTCCTCGCTCTCCATCAGCGCGGCCAGGGTCGTGGGGGCCAGTTTGGCCTCCCCCTGCAGGTTGACGGGTTCGCCGTTGAGGCGGGCGCTGAGGTCCGTCAGCAGGAGCGTGGCCCCCCGCTGGAGCATCTTGTCCAGCGCCTCCTGGATGGCGGCTTCGTCCACCCGCTGGCTGCTGGCCTCCTGCAGCCGCTGGTACCCCTCCAGATCCAGCCCGTTGAGCGCCAGATCCAGGTTGCCCTCGGTCAGCGCCAGGCTGTCCTCCTCGTTTTCCAGATTGAGAGACGCCACCTTCATCTGATAACGGGTGGAGAGTGTCTGGACATCATCCCCCGCCAGCTGGGTGGCGGTGGTCATCCCCTGCAGGGAGACCTTGAGATCCCCTTGTGTCAGGGAGAGGGCGGAGAGGGTCGCATCGCTGCGGGGCGAGAGCCAGAGGCCGCTAATCTCCGCCATGTCGGCGCTGCCCTTGAGATCGGCCAGGGCCAGATCCGTCTTGCTCTGCGCATCGTGCACCGTCATGCCCAGCCAGTGGGCGGTCAGATGACCATTGCCGTCGAGATCGCCGCGGTAGTCGCCGTTCAGGGGCAGGAACTGGAACTCGTTGAGCCCCTCCTTGACCTTGAAGTCGCTGGCCCAGAATCGGGAGCTGTTGCTCATGGTCCAGAGGCTGCTGGCCGACTCCGCCCCCAGCTGCCATTTCTCCATGCCGAGGGCCGTGAAGACAGGTGCGAGGGAGCCCTCTGCGGTGTCCAGCAAGAGGTGGCTCTTGATATAGAGCGGCAGCATGCGGCTGTTGAACGCGAACTGCATCTCGATGGCCTCGCTCCCCGCCAGTTGGGGATCAAAACTCGCCAGCGTCTGGGGCGGCACCACCACCTTGAGTACGCCGTCGCGGGTAAACAGATTCTCCGTCTCTGGGCTCCAGGTGACTTCGATCCCGCTCTCCTGCTGCGCCCTGGCGATCTGCTCGGCCAGGATCCGGTCGAACGTATTGCCCGTGTACCAGCAGGCGCCAAGCCCTCCCACCACCAACACGGCTCCGACGGCCAAGGCCACTTTTTTCTTCATCAGTTCTGTTTCTCCACAATAGTTCAATGGCGGGTGCATGGGCGCACTCTACGGGGAGGATGGGCATCAACACAAGCCAGACAACGGCTTGGGGTCCACGCTCTGGCTGTCACAGCAGGGGGCTGAACAGGTAGAAGATGTTCTCAAGCAATTTTTTGTACCAGGGGCGGGCACGCCACCTGGTCAGTGACATGGGGGTAGCCTCCAGCATGTAGCCCTGCACCAGCTGGTTCATCTCGGCGACAAACACCGGGTTGTCGATGAGCAGGGTGATCTCGAAATTGAGCCAGAGACTGCGCCGGTCGAGGTTGACCGTGCCCACCAGAGCGAAATCATCGTCCACCAGCACGCTCTTGGTGTGCAGCAGCCCGGCATCATAGCGATATATCTCCACTCCTGCCGCCAGCAGATCCTCCATGAAGGAGTTGCTGGCGTGGTTCGCCATCAGGGAGTCGTTGCGCGCAGGCAGCACCAGTTGCACCAGCACGCCGCGGGCCGCCGCCGAAGAGAGGGCCGCAGCCAGCGGATCGTCCGGCACGAAATAGGGGGTGGTCAGCACCAGATGGTGACGAGCCTGGTAGATGGCGAGCAGCAGGCTCTGCTGGATACAGTCACCACCGACGAAGGGGCCGGAGGGAATGAGCTGGGCCCGATAGTTGGTCTGTGGCCAGGCTTCCGGCTCATGTTGCAGACTGTCGAGCAGCCGTTCGCCGGTCTCCATCTCCCAGTCCCAGACGAAGGTGGACCACATCAACGGCACCACGGGGCCCTGCACCCGGATCATGATGTCGACCCACTGGCCGACCCCGGCATCCTGCTTGAAGAAACGGGGATCCACCATGTTCATGGAGCCGGTGTAACCAACCTTGTCATCGATCACCACCAGCTTGCGGTGCATGCGCAAGTCCTGGCGCTGAAACGGGATGCGCCAGGCGCCGACCGGCAACACTTCCACGACTTTAACGCCGGCGGCGCGCAAGGTTTTGGGCCAGGAGGAGCGGAAGAAGGTCTTGCTGCCGATGGAGTCGAGCAAGACACGACAATCCACGCCGCGTGCCGCCACCTCCATCAACGCCTCGCACACCTCGTCCACATCCCCGCCGGGGTGCCAGATGTAGAACTCCAGATAACAGGATTGGGAGGAGCCCCGGATGTCGCGCACTATCTCCTCTACGATGCTCTTCGGCTTGTGCAGCAGGGTCATCCGGTTGCCCGAGAGCATGGGCATGGCCAAGCGCCCCTGGATCAGATCGTGGAGCGGGCGTGCCTTGCTTCCCACCTCGCAGCAGTGCTGGGGGAAGAGGCGCGCGAGCTGGCGGATCCAGATGGCGTAAGGACGGTACATGGCCTGGGCCCGCTCCGCCCGCTTGCGACCGAGGCGTATCTCGCCAAACAGCACGTAGAAACCGACCCCGGCGAAGGGGATGGCATAGATGAGGGCCAACCAGGCGAGGGATACCCCGATGGGACGTCGCTTCATCACCACCCGCAGGGAGATCCCAGCCACGATCACGGTGTGAAACAACAGCAACAACCAGCCGAGAAAGCGGGAAAACAGCAACTGAATGTCGTATTCCAGACCGTCGAGCAAGGCGACTCCTTGGTGTATTGGACAGATGGCACGGGCAGACCCCACAGGGTCGGGATGGTATGCTATGGGGCACACCCATTCTATCAGGTCGTTAGCATGATCCTGCAATCTATGCTGCTGAGTCTGGCCATGCTAGGTCAAGGCTCATATGACATCAATGAGCAGCAGATAAATCAGTACCTGCAGTCCCAGGTGCAAGTGGACAAACAGCTGGAATTGCCCGGCATCATCAAGGCCCATGTGCAACTCGAGCAGAGCGATGTGCAGATTGGTCGCCAGAGCCCGGATACCGCCAGGGTGTTTGGCAAAGGCAAGCTGAAAATCGCGCTCCCGGATCAGACCGAGTACGACGCGCGCCTCAACATGACCTATGAGGCGAGGCCCCGCTACGACAAGGCCAGGAGTGCGCTCTTCCTCGACAACATGAAGCTCATCGATTACAAGCTGGAGCCTGCCGCGGCGGAACAGAAGTTTGGTTTCATGCTGAGGATGCTGCTGCAGAGCATGGAGAAACGGCTGGAGACCCAGCCTGTCTACAAGCTGGATGACAAAGATCCCAATCAGGCCTGGCTCAAGGAAAATCTGCTGGGGCTGGAGCTGTCACCAGGCAAGATCCACCTGCTGACCAAACCCCAATAAGACGTCAGTTGAAAACAGGCGCCTTCGCCTGACGCACCAGCAGCTCGATCTGGTAACCCTGTTCGTGCTGCTGGTGATAGAGAGAGTGGAGGGGCCCGTCGAGTTCATGCAGGGGAAGGTGGTCAAATCCCGCCTTGAGGTAGAAGGGTTTCTCGAACGGCAGGGCGTGACAGATCACGGGCTTGTCGGAAAGATCGCGGCAGGCATGCTGCAACAAGCGGGATCCCAGCCCCAGGGACTGGTAGTGAGGGAGCAGACGAAAGCCGCACAAGTGGTAATAATCCTGTTCATCGCGCAGGCGCACAGCCCCCACCAGCCAGTGCGCGTCACGGACCACAAAAATCCGTTCTGCCAAATCCGGCACATAGTGGGAAAACGTCGTCTCGTAATAGTCTCTGATGAGGGAAAGATCCGCATCACAGTACTCTTCGAATCTGAGCTCCATCGCTCGCCTGCTTGTCATGCCCATTTCGCTCTGGCCATACCGGCCCTCTCCTGCTCGCTCGCTGGCTCCACGAAGAGATCAGACCAGAGTGGAGCAACAGCAAGATAACACGCCTTTAACTTACAAAAAAGCCAATAACTCGATGGAAAAGACGAGGTTGCGATCATCCGCCCCTTGACGCCATGAGCCGCGCCCCTTGTCCTGAGTGAGCACTCAGGTGGGACGTCCCTCTGCCATCACATTTCCAGCCTCCCCTGTTCACGGGCACTTGTTCTGCGCCATCCCGAATGCTTTACTCAACGTGCCTAACGAGGCTTAAGGAGCAAGCCGTTGAAAGCATGGATGTTGCTGGGCATGATGCCGCTGTTTTCCCACGCAGCCCCGGCTCAGATACCGCCGCCGGCCGAGGTGGTGATCCTGACCCCGGAGACGGCAGTCTCCTCCCCGGTTCCCACGCCGCGTACCGTGGCGCTCACCCCGGCGCCGCTCCCCTCCCCTGAACCCGCTAAGCCTGCAAGCCGTCAGATCCAGGTCTACAAGTCGGTACAAAAGAACGGGGTCATACGCTATTCCGACATGATGCCGGAGCAGGGTCACTACGAACTGCTGCTGTTCAACGACTGCTATGCCTGCGATCCGGCGTCCAAGGTCAACTGGCGCACAACAGGCCTCTTCCTCTATGACTACGCCAGCACCATACAGGCGGCAGCCAAGGCTTATCAGGTCGAGCCTGCCCTCATCCGGGCACTTATCCATGCCGAGTCCGCTTTCAATCCTCTGGCCGTCTCCCGCAAGGGCGCCATGGGACTGACCCAGCTGATGCCCGCCACGGCGCGCGAGCTCGGGGTCGGCAACGCCCTGCTGGCGGAGCAGAACATCTTTGGCGGTGTGAAATACCTGGCGGGTCTGCTCAAGCAGTATGACGGCAATGTGGCCCTGGCCACCGCCGCCTACAATGCAGGCGCCGGTGCGGTGCAAAAACACGGCGGCATACCGCCCTATGCCGAAACCCGGGCCTATGTGGAACGAGTCAAGCTGCTGCATCAGCGCTACAAAGAGATGCTGAGCGCCAAGGGGTTGTAGGACCGGTACGGTACAAGCACGGCGGCATCCCTCATTGGCCGAAACCCGGGCCTATGTGGAACGGGTCAAGCTGCTGCATCAGCGCTACAAAGAGATGCTGAGCGCCAAGGGGCTGTGATCATGCCGTACCCTATCGTCGGCATGGCGCCCTGCCCGGTATTCCTTCAGGCATAAAAAAACACGCCCGGGGGCGTGTCGATACCACACGTTAACTAGCAACACATCACTCTTTCGTGGCGATCACACGATAGGCCAATGCACCCAGAATGGCACCGACAATGGGGGCAACCCAGAACAGCCAGAGCTGGCCCACGGCCCAGTCACCGACAAAAAGCGCCACGCCAGTGCTGCGCGCCGGGTTGACCGAGGTGTTGGTCACCGGAATGCTGATGAGGTGGATGAGGGTCAGGCACAGGCCGATGGCGATGGGAGCAAACCCGGCCGGTGCACGGCTGTCGGTGGCGCCCATGATGACAAAGAGGAAGAAACCGGTCATCACCACTTCACACACCAGGGCGGCCAGCAGGCTGTAACCGCCGGGGGAATGCTCGCCATAGCCGTTGGAAGCAAAGCCGGCGCTCACATCAAAACCCGCCTGTCCGCTGGCAATGACATAGAGCACGCCACCAGCCACGATCCCGCCAAGCACCTGGGCCACGATGTAGGGCAGCACGTTGGAGGCCGGGAAGCGACCACCAGCCCAGAGTCCGACGGTCACGGCCGGGTTCAGGTGGCAACCCGAGATATGACCGATGGCATAGGCCATGGTCAGCACGGTCAGGCCGAACGCCAGGGCGACGCCCAGCAGGCCGATCCCCACATTGGGGAAGGCGGCAGCCAGCACTGCGCTCCCGCAGCCCCCCAGCACCAGCCAGAAGGTTCCCATAAATTCAGCAGCAAAAGGTTTCACTCTTGTCTCTCCCATGATGACTAACACGCGAACCTGAAAGGCTCATACGGACACTGTTATTGAACAGGCGCCATATTATGGGAGTGTGGCGGCACAAGGCGAAGCCGGCCCGCACCGGGGGAAATGTGTGATCTTAATCACAAGTTGTTGATTAGGTAGAGAGAACCAGTCCCGCCCCATGGGGCTTTCTCATGGGAGTCCCCTGAGGAGGTGCGACAAGTCGTGACTCAATCAGCGCTTTTGCCAGCAGGCACCGGTATCTGGCTCACCCTTCTCTCGCACTCTGCCAAGGCGGAGCACCGGGCTCAGCGATAACGTCCGCGCACCGAACCGCTGGCCTGGCCCGCCATCCGGATCAGGCTCTGGCGGGTATGGAAGTGGCAGAGCGCCACCCCGAGGGCATCCGCCGCATCCGCCTGGGGGGTGGCCGAGAGCTTGAGCAGGTGCATCACCATGTGCTGCACCTGCTCCTTGCCCGCGCCGCCGGTGCCCACCACCGCCTGCTTGATCTGGGTCGCCGAGTACTCGCTCACCGGCAAGCTGGCATTGACCGCCGCGACGATGGCGCTGCCGCGAGCCTGACCCAGCTTCAAAGCCGAATCGGCATTGCGCGCCATAAAGACCCGCTCGATGGCAAACTCGTCCGGCTTGAACTGGGTGATGATCTCGCTTACCCCGTCGTAAACCTGCTTGAGGCGGGACGGCAGCTCGCCCAGATCGGTACGGATGCAGCCCGACCCCAGGTACTGCGCCTTGCCGGAGACGATGCGGATGACGCCGTAACCGGTGATCCGGGAGCCGGGGTCGATCCCCAAGATAATGCTCATGAGACTCTGCTGTGTTGAAGGCTGTTCATGGCGGCCAAGATAGCAAACTCGCCCCCGCTTGGCTCGCGCGGCAGCGCCCAGGTCGCCTGACTGCGCAGGGATGCGCCATCTTGTACAGTGGTCTGCCGCTTCTCTGGCCAGTTATGCCGGCCGGTTGCGACGGGGTCACTCCCCCGCCAGGGCCACCAGTCGTTCCGCCAGCCGGTGGCCGTGCAGATAGCTCTCAATCAACGCCCCGTCGGCCCGACCCAGCTCAACCTGCCCATACCAGTGATCGAGCATCGCCACGAAACCCCGGCTCGCCAGCACCGGCTGCCAGTCGTCCGGTGCCAGGGTCTGCACGGCCTTGTCCCGCGCGCACGTGCCCCGGGTGCAGTTCTCGATATGCAGGGAGAGGTTGTCGCCATAGGCGTCGATGCGCTCCTCCGTGATGCCGGCGCTGCGGTTCATGCTGCCGCTCACCGCCACCTGCCCGCTCTGCCAGGCCACGCTCGCGCTCACCAGCATGTCCGGCTCCTGCGCACTGCGCCGCAGCACGGCATGAAGATCCCCGTCCGGCACGCCGCCGTAGAAGCAGAGGCTGTCGAGCACATGGATAAAGTCGTCGAACAGGAACTGGCGTGGCGCCCCAGGCAGATAGTGTCTGTGCTTCTGCCAGTGAAGCTCGGTGAGCGGCTGGGCACGGGCGGCGCCCATGGCGGGCAGATAGCGGCGGTTGAAACCCACAAACAGCGGGCAGCCCTTCGCGATGGCGAGATTGGCGAGCGCCTCCGCCTCGGCGTAATCAAAGCAGAGCGGCTTGTCCACAAAGGTGGGGATGCCTGCCCGCAGACATTGCTCGGCCAACGCGAAGTGCACCGAGGTGGCGGCGTGGATCATCACCGCATCCGGGCGGCTAGCCAGCAACGCCTCCACCTCGGTAAAGCACTCGGGGATCCGGTACTGGCGGGCCAGCTTATCCAATACAGCTGGGCTCCGGGTGCAGAGCAGCGGGGTGACTCGCTCGTCGCTGGCGAGCAGCGGCAGATAGGCCTTCTGGGCGATATCGCCAAGACCTACGAGGGCAATGCGCATGGGGACTCCTTGTAACGGATGGGATGGCACAGGGTAACATCCGGCGCTTTCTATTCGGGCTCTTTCGCCAGTTCCTTGGCCTGCTCTCTGACATCGAGCCACTTGCCGATTCGGGATCCCAGTTCGGAACAGAGCAGGGCGCTGACCATGGCTACGATCATCTGCATACCATCAAAGCCAGCCTGACGCTCAAACAGCAGGGGCGCGATCAGGTTGAAAACTATGATCCCGAGCAGCAAGCCAAGCCCGCCGCCCACCTTCTCTCTTCTGGATCTTGCTTTGATCGTCATCTGATGACTCCTGTGCAGGAAGATATGCAGGGGGACGCGCCCCTTGCCGACACATCCGGCAAGATAACAAAGCCTTCCCTGTTTGGGACAGCCATCTTTTGGAGCAAGCTGCAATCCAGCAGCCCGTGCATCTTGCCGCCGAGCATTGGCGATGGCTCTTGTGAAATTAGGGAATTAAAGAAAGCGTCCTGGCATAAAGAGGACTAATCCGGACGCACTCACACAGGGTACCAGGTGCAATACCGAGAGCTTGTATGACGCAAGCAGTGACCGTTTAAAAGAGGTTCATCGCGGCTTTCCGGGGAAGGCCGCCTTGATTTTCAGAAAAAAGTATTCTGAGTCCCTAAATCCATATGCCATACGCTTTATCACTTTGATCTTGTTGTTCACCCCTTCCAGCACACTCGTGTGCATCGGGTAGTTTGCACTCGCCAGGATCCCCCGCATATATTTCGATAAATTTCGACCAAATCGTTGCAGCGGCGCTAGCCCGCTTTCCTTCACCTGCCGCATCCAGCTCCGCCATCGTCGCCATCCTTCCCACACGCTCGGCGCATACCAGATGCCCTTCAACGCCTCTTTCAGCACGTACACCATCGCCAGCGGTTGATTCGCCGCCAACAGCTCCTGCAACTTCACATCCTGTTTTTCACTCAGCTTCGCCCGATTACGTAGCAGCAACCAACGCGCACTTTTGACCACTTTTCGCGCCGGTTTATCGCTTTTCAGTGCATTCGCCTGCTCCACTCGCACCCGGTCCACCACCTCTCGGCCATAGCGAGCCACCACGTGGAACAGGTCGTAGACCACCTCCGCCTGCGGGCAGTGTTGCTTCACCTCCAGGTCGAACGCCGTGTTCATGTCCATCGCCACCGCCTCAATCTGCTGGCATCGCTCGCCGAGCTGCTCGAAGAAGGGACGGATAGCGGCCCGGCTGTTGCCGTGCCCCACCCACAGGACGCGGGTTCGCTCGGCATCCATGATCACGGTGGCATAGCGGTGTC
>NZ_PQLN01000102.1:0-14879 GCF_002919855.1 Aeromonas sp. ASNIH8
ACGATTAAAAAGTGTGAAGGCGATCCTGACTATAAAGTTAACTGCATATCACAGGCCTATAAGTATTTGTTTTGTAGGCAAAAAACTATTTTTAATTTTTAACAAAATGTTCACGATCTCGCCCTGCGTTCCTTGGCATTTAAAAACTCATCCGCTCCTAATATTCTTCTTATCCAACGTTCTGCTTGTGGTTCGATTCTCAGCAGTTCGTCACGCTCATCTCGAGTCATAAGGAAATTGCCACCATCCGTTGGTTTATTACCAAAAAATAGTGGTGGTATATCGCTTGTTAATGGTTTTTTTTGTGCTGTAACAGCAATGTTACTACCTTCCACTAGATAGGGGCTTATATTTTCAACTATACGGCAATGCCACTCTCCATTAACTTGTTGGAATAGCTTTTTTGATTTTTGACTAGAATATAGCCCAACAATTACCACATGCACGGCAGCCTTGTCGCGAGCATTGTTAGCCCAAGGGAACGTTGGATAGGCAAGGTGAATACTCAGGCCAAGGTTAAATATTCGCGGCCAAAGAGTGGCCACCTGCTCACCCTGGCAGATAGAGTTAGTCGATACCAGTGCCAGCTCAGCCCGTGAGCCTTGTATATACTGTGCCCCCTTCCAGAACCAGCAGGCGACAAAATCCAGATAACCCAGCGCTTTATCATTGTTAAAAACGGCCTGCATATTGGCGCGCTGTTCATCTGAACGACCCAATGTGCCCAAGAAAGGCGGATTCCCGATCACATAGACCTTATCCTCAATCCCTTTGGGGCAGACCTTATGCCAATCCAGCACCAGGCTATCACCACTCACGATATTGCCGGATGATCTCAGCGGTAGCGCGGGGGGAGCATAGCCAAAGGTTTGCTCCCATTGCTTGTTGAGTTGATGTTCGGCCAGCCAGAGTGCAAGGCGGGCGATCTCACAGGCGAAGTCATCTATCTCGATACCGTAAAACTGATCGAGGTGCAGGCTGCTCATGGAGAAGCCCTGCTGCGGTTCGAGTTGCTGCAAGGCTTGAATGACCATTCGCTCCAGTGTGTGCAACTCCTTGTAGGCGATGATCAAGAAGTTGCCGGAGCCACAGGCGGGATCGAAGACTTTGATATTACCGAGGCGCACCAGCAGTTTCTTAAGGCCATTGGCACTCTTTCGATTTTTTTCCAACTCGGCCCGCAGTGAATCCAGAAACAGCGGTTGGATCACCTTCATGATGTTGCTGTAAGAGGTGTAGTGCTGGCCCAGATTGCCACGCTGCTCGACATCAATCACCGCTTGGAACATTGAACCAAAGATATCCGGGTTGATGTCCCCCCAGTTCATCATGCAGCACTCCAGCAGGATCTTGCGACCCTGCTTGCCGAGCGCCGGGATGGGTTCATCTACCGCGAACAGCCCACCATTTACATAGGGGAAGGCCGCCAGATGGGACGGTAGGGTTTTGCGTAACTCGCTATTGGGTTCGCTGTTCATGATGGCGAACAAGTCACTCAGGAACTGATCGAGGTCGCTGCCGTCCTCCTCGGTGTAGCCTTTAATGGCAGAGGTGAACTGACCCTGATTAAAGATCCCCGTATCTTCGGCGAACAGGCAGAACAGCAGCCGAGTCAGGAATACGTTGAGAGCATGAATATCCTCAGGTCTACTCAATTCATTGAGGCTCTTGATGAGATCGAAAAGCTTGCCCATCTTCTCGGCAGCCTTCACATCGGCTGGGTTCTCGGCACCCAGAATCGCCTTCTCAAGGCCTGCTAAGGGTAGGAAGAAACCATATTCGCGGAACAGTTCGCCGAGCTCAGTATCGAGTCTCTCTTCAGTCAGTACGTCCCACGAGAGGAAGCGAACAAAATCGGTGAGGATGACGAAGCGGTATTTGTGCTTGGTGCTGGCACATTCTGCAATCCGCTGTTCAAAAAGGAGCTCGATATCGGCGCCTTCATCCACCGGCTGAAAGTAGAACTTTGAGTTGATGCCAACGTGGCCCGCTTCTTTGGCAAGGTTGCGGCTCCCCCCTTGCCTGATATGCGTGATCGTGGCCTTGGGCAGTCCATAGGCGGCCATAAAGCCAAAGATAAATTCGGATTGGTCAGGTGCGCTGACCAGCGCTTTCAAGTCATCGGAGATTTTGGTCTGATTGACGGCCATGATGATCCTTGGTGCTCTACTGCAATGTCACATCCACGTAGGGAGGGCAGTGTTCATATTCGATTGGGCACAATGGTAAACCATTGACGCTACGAGACACGAGACACGAGACACAATCTTTGCGAGAAGCAGGCACAATCCATGTTCCCGATCTGGTCATCAGAGTTCACTGAAATCGTGTCCACTCGTCCAAATTTGTACAACTGCACCAGTATCATGACGGGCGGGATAGTAGAGGCTATTCAGCCACTGGTGATGAAGGGTAGGACAGACTGCGATCCCTTTATGCGCTATTCCATCAGTGATTTGACGACAGTCTATGGTGGCATGTTTGGCGGAGGAAGTAGGCCATTCGGCCGTTATTGGTATCTGACTGACTCCAAGCCCCCTGATCCCTACTTGCTTTTGCCAGCAGACAGGGAGGAGGTCAAAAAACTCTTCAAGTGCCGGGACTCATCACTGCCCGCCTATCTGCTTGATTACGTGCGATGCCAGAGTCACGATCAGATCATCTATCCCTGGAACATGGGACGGGACAGTGTTTTCCCTGTCGGCGTGGTCTTTTTCCACTGATTAGAATGAGAAAGGGGCCGATGGCCCCTTCTTCGTTTTCAGTTCTCAAGCTGCGAGCAACTTTGCCGGGATATGCCTTCCTGATAGGGGGCATTCTTGGTGCGCTTCAAGTCCACCAGCTCGTCCAAAATGGGGTTCATTGCGAGCTCGTGGGGTGATGCCACCTGGCGGCATTTAGTCGCGAAGTGTGAGTTCACATCCACAACGACAGAAAGCAGAACCTGATCAGCATTCAAGTCCCCCAATCCCTTTGCGATAGTGATCGCATCCTCGCTCACATAGCTACGGGCCAGCCCTGTATCAGCCGCCATTAAAGAACCGGTGTAGATAAGGGCTGTCATCATCAACAGTCGTAACATCCTCATTCAATCCTGAAAATCGGACTTTTTGAAAGGCATCGTGGTCTTGCAATCCGGGTATCCTGTGCAGCCCCAGAACTTGGTGGCTCTGACTTTTCCTGGTGCCTTGCCTTTCCTCAGTCGCATCGGGCTGGCGCAGTCCGGACAGGCAGGGCAATCCTCAGTCGCGATCCTTTTCTCTGGTTTGCCTCTGTTATCCGGGAACGTCTTCTTGCAAGCCTCGTTCTTACAACCCCAGAAGAACCCGTTTTTCCCCTTGATCCGGATCAGTGTCTCCCCACCGCAGTTGAAGCAGACATGCAGCTGGGGTTTTGCCCCGGCAAAGGCCTTTACCATTGCACCTCCGTCCTGTGTAAGAGCAGGGGCCGCCGTCTTGAGCTGCTCGACCATCTGGCATATCCAGGATGAGATCTGTTTCATGAAGACAGACATGTTCCCGGCGCCAGTGGCGATTTTTTCAAGTTCCTGCTCCCAGGCGGCCGTCATCCCAGGTGACTTGATCGCTGGTGGTAGTACCGCTATGAGCGCATGGGCCTTCTCAGTGGCGATCAGCACTTTTTTCTGACGCTTGAAGTAACCCTTATCCACGGCACCCTGGATGATGCTCGCTCGGGTGGCTGGGGTGCCTAGGCCTGCCGTGTCTTTGAGGATCTGCTTGAACTTCTCCTCGGTCACGAATCTGGCGATGTTCTCCATTGCGGCCAAGAGGGTGGCTTCGGTGAAATGCGGGGCGGGGCGGGTCATTTTGTTCGCAAGATCGGCCCCTTTCAATAACGCCGGTTCTCCTTGGCTGACGCGGGGTAACTTCTCTTGCTCAATCAGTGCATCGACATCCTCACCTTCTTCCTTCGGGTCACTCTCACTGTCAGAGGTGAACAACACCTTCCAGCCTTGCTTGGTTGGTGTTTTGCCTGACGCAGCGAAGAGGTGACGGCCACTTTGCACCTCAATGACGGTTTTGGAAAACTCAAACTCGCTGTAGAACTGCGCAATGTAGAAGCGGCGGATCGCATCGTACAGGTTGAGCTCGATCTCCGACATGGCGCTGATGTTCGTTCTGGCTGGTGTCGGGATGATCGCGTGGTGCGCGGACACTTTACTGTCATTGAACACCCTGGCCTTGCGATGTGGGTCAGCCCCGGCCACCAGCCCAGAGACCCTTTGATCGGACAATATGATCGCCTGGAGGATGTCGGAGATGTTCTCCTTCTGGCTCTCCGGTAGATACCGGCTGTCGGTTCGTGGATAGGTAGTGGCTTTGTGCGTTTCGTACAGAGATTGGGCTGCGTCGAGCACCTGCTGAGCGGTATAGCCCCATCGTTTGCTGCCGTACTGCTGTAGGGCGGTGAGGTCAAATGGCAGGGGAGCCGACTCTTTACCGGGTTTTGTCTCCGCCTTACTGATGACGGCTTGAGCCCCATTGATCTGGGAGGCGACTTGCTCGGCATAGGCTTTATTGGTACACCGGCCCTGATCGTCGCTGCACTCCTCGGGCGGTACCCACTGCGCCAAAAACTGCCCATTCTGAACAGCAACGTTGACGCCCAGCACCCAGTATGGCGAGGGTGTGAAGCCCGCAATATCCCGGTCACGCTGACACACCAGAGCGACAGTGGGGGTGATCACCCTTCCAACATGGAGTGTACTCTCGAAACCGACTTGTCGAGCCAGGACGGTATAGAGGCGGCTCACGTTCATGCCGATCAACCAGTCTGCACGTTGCCGCCCAAGGGCTGCGTAGTACAGGGGCACAGTATCCTGACCATCTTTGATATTGCTGAGTGCTTTGCGGATGCTTGATTCATCCAGGGCTGTCAGGCAAACACGGCGCACCGGGCCTGAGTAGCGGAACCTGTCTAAAAGGGATCTCGCGATGGCCTCGCCCTCGCGGTCGTAGTCCGTGGAGATGTAGACGGTACTGGCCTTTTTCACCAAGCCCTCAATGATCTTGTACTGCTTGGCGGATTTCTGGCGAACTTTGCTCTGCCATGACTCCGGCGCAATGGGGAGAGAGTCGAGAGACCATGACTTGTATTTCTCGTCGTAGTCGTCGGGCATATACATCTCAAGCAGATGGCCGAACGCCCAGGTGATGACGCGCTTGCCTCCGTCATGGATGAAGCCGTCACCGCGTTGTGTCAACTTCAACACACCGGCCAGATCTTTTGCCTGTGAAGGCTTTTCGCAAATGTACAGATCCATTACACAGCCCCCCTCATAGCCTGAGTTGGGCTTGCCAGTTCACTCCAGTTTCGGGCCAAGTCTTTGACCTGCGGGTAGTCTTTGGAAAGGTCTCCTAGTATCCCAGAGATCACATAAGCCGCCTCTTGGGGGCTCCCCCTCGATGCGGCTTCCTGGAGCATGATCGTGAAGGCATCTGCGAGATCAGCGTTATTGGTTATTTCAGTGCTTTGCATGGGTTCACCACTGAGTAGGGGCGCACAGACTCGCGCACAATGCGCCGGTCATCGGGGGTTATGCCTTGGTTGGTACAGAAATGGGTCCAGGCCTGTAAATAACCGTGGGAGGTGTGAACAGGCGGGATGCAGCCGGTGATCACTTCCGAAGGCACATTCGTTGCACCTTGGGCATCGATAAAGCGCCAGTCGTGCTCGTCCATCCCTTTGCCAGCGTTGCAATAACGCTCCCAGCGGGAAATCTCATAAACGGAGTAGCCTTGGCGATTGCCGGATTGGATCCCTTCGAACGCCGTCATGGTCGCAGCGATGTCACCGGGCGTCAGTATCGGTGCCGGAAGGGAAATGGTTTCTGATGTTGTGCTGGCGATGTTGGATGTCAGCGAACCATCCTGCCCCAACACATGGACAAACGCCGGTTGTCTCAGCGCCGCGCCGCCCCGCCCATAATTGTCCCACGCAACAGTCAGCTCCCGGCTGACCCTCGCCGGTTTGTCGTTGATCGCTGGGGCCTGCGGGGCAGGTGGAGCCTCGGGTGTGTTTGCCGCACACCCGGCCAACATAGCGACCCCAAGAATCAATAGCCGTTGTCTCATCGCGTAATTCCTTCCTTACCATCATGGATGTCCCATTCTACTGGGGGAGGAAGTGGAACCTCGTTTCTCAAACTGCCCAAATTGGACAGTTACGCAGGTGTGAGAGGAGAAATAGTTTTGAGAGCATGTAACGACGTAAAACGATGAACATGGTCAAGTTACATGTTGAGTGTCCTGAACAAGTTGTTTGGATGGGGCGGGAGCAAGGGGGAGTCCCCTCAGAGTGGCAGGCTCTTGCCGTTGAAGGACATGGATGAGGAAGACATCCCTCGCTACCCTCCTTTTGCCAAAGGCCTGCCTGTGGCCCCGATTGACAAGATACTGGCGACTCAAGCTGAACTGATCGAGAAGGTCAGGAACTCACTCGGTTTCACCATTGAGGACTTCAACCGGCTGGTACTGCCGGTGATCCACCGCTATGCCGCTTTTGTGCATCTATTGCCTGCATCGGAGGCTCATCACCACCGGGGAGCTGGTGGACTGTTTCGTCATGGCCTGGAGGTTGCCTTCTGGGCCGCTCAGGCATCCGAGTCTGTGATCTTCTCCATTGAAGGGACACCTAAGCAGCGGCGGGATAATGAACCTCGCTGGCGGTTGGCGAGCTGTTTTTCCGGGTTGCTGCATGACGTGGGCAAGCCGCTCGCTGATGTGTCCATTACGGACAAAAATGGGGTAGTGACCTGGAACCCCTACTTTGAATCCCTTCATGATTGGGCCGGACGCAATCACGTTGACCGGTACTTTATTCGCTGGCGGGAGAAGCGCCATAAGCGCCACGAACAGTTCTCTCTCTTGGCAGTAGATCGGATCATCCCGGTCGCAACCAGGGAATATCTCTCGGAGTCTGGCCCGCTGATCATTGAGGCAATGCTTGAGGCCATTTCAGGTACCAGTGTTAACCAGCCGGTGACGAAACTGATGCTTCGCGCCGATCAGGAGAGTGTATCCCGAGACCTGAAACAGAACCGGCTCAACGTGGACGAGTTCTCCTATGGCGTACCCGTTGAACGGTATGTGTTCGACGCTATCCGCCGTCTGGTTAAAACGGGAAAATGGAAGGTCAATGAACCGGGGGCCAAGGTTTGGCATCTCCAGCAAGGGGTATTCATCGCTTGGCGTAATCTTGGTGATCTCTACGATTTGATCAGTCACGACAAAATTCCGGGCATCCCACGGGATCCGGATACCCTTGCCGACATTCTGATCGAACGCGGGTTTGCTGTACCTAACACTGTGCAAGAGAAGGGAGACCGAGCGTACTACCGGTACTGGGAAGTCCTTCCCGAGATGATTCAAGAGGCTGCGGGCTCTATCAAGATCCTTATGCTGCGCCTTGAGTCAAATGAGCTGGTCTTCACAACTGAGCCACCAGCTGCCGTGGCGGGCGAAGTTGTGGGTGATGTGGCGGATGCTGTCATCGAGCTCATTGATCCTGATGAAGCGAGTGACGCTGATGATGAGTCAGCCAGTGGCATGAGTGAAAGCCTGCTGTCTGCTGAGCAAGAGGCCATGAACGCGCTGGCTGGGTTGGGATTTGGGGATGCGATGGAGATCCTGGGAGGAACAGCCAGTGACGACAATGCTACCCAGCCAGCACCAGTAGTGGACACCACTCCACCAGCAAAACCAGCAAAAGGGGCTGGTGGTCGTGGCGGGAAGAATCAAGCCAAAAAAACCGCTCCGGCAGCACCCGAACAACAGCAGCCCGAGCCTTCGCCTCAGGAGATCGCGAAAAGTACCCCGCCGCTGGCCGTGGAAAATCCGCTGCAAGCCATCATGGATGTCGGTGGGGGCTTGGGTGGCCTCGACTTCCCGTTCGATGCGTTTGTTGCGGGTACCAGCATGTCCGATGAGCCTAGCCAGGCACTAGCCCCTGAACCGAAACAGGATGTTGCCAATCCGGACAACCCAGACACACCCAATCTGGGCCTGATGAATCAGGTTTTCCCGAACTTCATGAATGATGAGTCCACCGGAGATGTGGGTGGGATGGATCTACCTCCTGCGTGGGCGATCGAGGAAATTCCATCATTCCATGCCTATGAGGGTGAGGTAGGCCAGCCTGGAAACCAGTTTGTGAGTGAAGAACTGGCTGGCGCCGACGCTCCGGATGCCAAAGGCGAGCTGCTGACATTGATGGCAACGTTCGGAGAGGCAGGGCCCATTCTGGAACGAGCAATTTTACCCGTGCTGGAAGGGAAGGCGACACTAGGTGAAGTGCTCTGCTTGATGAAAGGCCAGGCGGTGATCTTGTACCCAGAGGGCGCTCGGGCACTCGGAGCTCCGTCAGAAATCCTGACAGCCCTATTCCATGCTCAAGCCATTGTCCCCGATCCGGTTATGTCCGGGCGTAAGGTTCAGGACTTCAATGGCGTCAAAGCGATTGTTCTGACGGAACAATTATCCAGCGCGTTCATTGCGGCCATCAAGCAGGCAGAATCTTTACTGGGGGGCTATCAAGATGCCTTTGAGCTTGTTGCCTCTCCTGAGGTCAAAAAAAACCAGTCGAAAAAAAATAGAGGTCAGAGGAAGACAAGCCGCTCGGAAAGTAGCGGAGAAGATAGCCATGCAGCCTCTCCAGAAAGAGCTCAGGTGGAGGAAAAGCGCGTGATTGCCGATGCGCAGCTCATCGACGTGTCTGTCGAGCCCCCATCGCCACCAGTACCACCAGTCGATACTACGCCACCACCTGACAAGGTTGTGCCGCGGAAGGAATCACGGGGCAAGGAGAAGGTGGACAAACCAATTCAGCCTGCACCAACAACCAAACCTGCCGAGGGAACTCAAAATCTCGCTCGCTTGCCGCCGCGTGAGCAGCCAAAGCCTGAGTCTCAGCAAAAGCAGGCTAGGGTGATTGACGTAGGCAATATCGCGTTGCCAGGCCCAGATCTCCCCGAAGAACTGAGCCCGAGGAGCATCGTGAAGGAGGAGACGGTTGATGAGGCGCTCTATCTCCCACCGAAGATGACTCCCGAGAAAGCGATTCAGATGCTCAAGGAGATGATCAAGAACCGCAGTGGACGATGGCTTGTCAGCGCTGTGCTTGAAGAAGAAGGATTCCTCACTACCAGCGACAAGGCTTTTGAGGTTATCGCTGGGGAATATACCGGGATCAGTAAGCATGTTTTGGGTGGCACTTTGCGCCGAGCACAAAGGAGACCGTTGCTCAAGCAACGCCAAGGAAAACTCTATTTGGAGGTAGATAAATCGTGACAATGACCTATGACCCGCTCGCCTATGAGATGCCGTGGCGGCCTAATTATGAGATGAGCGCCGTTTTTGGCTGGGTGGCTGCATCCGTCGGGGCGCTGGCGGTCCAGCAAATTACGGATATGCCGCCGGAACCGTTCTATTGGATGACGGGAATTTGTGGTGTCATGACAATGGCTCGCCTGCCAAAAGCAATAAAACTGCACCTGCTCCAGAAGCATCTAAAGGGAAGGGATCTGGAGTTCATTTCCATCAAGGAGCTCCAGAAGAAGGTTCAGGCCTCCCCCGAGGATATGTGGCTTGGATATGGTTTCGCTTGGGAAAACCGCCATGCGCAGCGCGTTTTCGAGATCCTAAAACGAGACTGGACCTCTATCGTGGGCACGGAGTCAACAACAAGCAAGATTGTTCGGACGATACGGGGCAAGAAGAAAAAAGAGGTTCCTATCGGTCAGCCGTGGATCCACGGGGTTGAGCCAAAAGAAGAGCACCTGATGCAACCGCTCAAACACACTGAGGGCCATTCTCTCATCGTGGGTACGACGGGTTCGGGCAAGACCCGTATGTTCGATACGCTTATCTCCCAAGCCATCCTACGTGGCGAAGCTGTAATTATCATCGATCCGAAAGGGGATAAGGAGATGCGCGACAATGCGCGTCGGGCCTGTGAAGCAATGGGGCAAGCAGAGCGGTTTGTCTCTTTCCACCCGGCTTTCCCGGAGGAGTCAGTCCGGATCGATCCCCTTCGAAACTTCACCCGTGTTACAGAGATAGCAAGCCGCTTGGCCGCACTCATCCCCTCGGAAGGTGGCGGTGACCCGTTCAAATCGTTCGGTTGGCAGGCGCTGAACAACATCGCGCAGGGGTTGATCCTGGCGTATGACCGTCCCAACTTGATCAAGCTCCGTCGCTTTTTAGAAGGCGGCGCCGATGGCTTGGTTATCAAGGCTGTGCAGGCATATGCAGAGCGCGTGATGCCGGATTGGGAAGCCGCAGCGGCCCCTTATTTGGAGAAGGCGGCCAATGGGTCGCGCAGTAAGCTCGCAGTCGCTCACATGGCATTCTACAACAACGTTATCCAGCCTGAGCACCCAAGCTCGGAACTGGAAGGCCTGCTCAACATGTTCAAACATGATGCGACCCACTTCTCGAAGATGGTTTCGAACCTGCTGCCCATCATGAACATGCTGACCTCCGGCGAGCTCGGGCCACTGTTATCGCCTGATGCAACTGATCTCAGTGACGAGCGTCAGATCACCGATTCCGCCAAGATCATCAACAACGCCCAGGTGGCGTATTTAGGTCTCGACTCGCTCACCGATAACATGGTCGGCAGCGCTCTGGGGTCGATCTTCCTCTCAGATCTGACGGCGGTAGCGGGTGACCGCTACAACTATGGGGTGAACAACCTCCCAGTGAACATCTTTGTCGATGAAGCGGCAGAGGTAATCAACGATCCCTTTATTCAGCTCCTCAACAAGGGCCGCGGCGCGAAATTGCGTCTCTTCGTGGCAACGCAGACCTTTGCCGACTTTGCCGCCCGTTTGGGTAGCAAAGACAAAGCGCTCCAGGTGCTGGGGAACATCAACAACGTGTTTGCGCTGCGGATTGTCGATGCGGAGACACAAGAGTACATCGCCGAAAACCTGCCAAAAACACGACTCAAATATGTCATGCGGACCCAGGGCCAGAACACTGACGGAAGTGAACCGATCATGCACGGTGGTAACCAGGGCGAACGGTTAATGGAGGAAGAGGCCGATCTCTTCCCCGCTCAGCTGCTGGGGATGCTCCCGAACCTGGAGTACATAGCCAAAATCTCAGGCGGAAAAATAGTGAAAGGTCGGCTACCAATCTTGACCGAGAAGTAAGGGGTCAGCTATGTGCTGTAAGAAATATGATGGATATCAGGTTGATACCTATTCCGTTAACCCGTTTGATCGCGTGATGAATGCGCTAAAAAGTCGAGGCCGTAAGAACGCCCACATTCTGAGCATCTTGCAGCTGGATTGGCCAGCGTCTGAATCGATCATCCATCGCCTGAGCGACTACATCAGTGACAGCATCAAGGCCAACGAGGAGCCGGTGATTTATCCGATCATCGAGGAGGCCCTGCTCCGCTATAGCCAGCTGGTATTCCATGCGCAGAAGTATAAATACGAAGATCCTGCCAGGATCAGTGCCTTTTTAGACACCCTCATCACGGAGACCTGCAAGGCCCTGGAGGTTCAAATCGCGGCAAACAGTGGGGGGGGGGCCTGGTCTGTCGATTCTGGCACCTCATTTTCGGCCTGGTGCACCGACCACCCAGGTGACCTTTCGATCACTCCCCATGCTCATGAGGACGAATCTTCTCTGCGTGGTCTGCTGTATGACCTGCTTATCTGTGAAAGCGTGAAAAATGTTCTGAGGAGAACAGACTATGAACAAGCCGTGGTTAGTGGTCGTCTGGTTGCTCACCCTTGAGCTACTCGCGATTTTGATATTGATCCCTGGGGATTGGACTGCCAGAGCGATAAAAAATGAGTCCGTTCTGGTGAAACAAAGCCTTGGTATAGAGGCTCAGGATTGGATACATAACAAGGCCACGACGTGGTACCAATCCAGCATCATTGACTCCGGTTTCTACGACGGTATGTACAAGACGTTGATCCCCTCTGAGGCTGAGCGGGCGCGGTCAAGAGGGATGGAGGGCATGGGTAAGGATTGGTTTGTGTGGGTCAATGGCCGCATGGATGCCTTTGTGAACATCATCTACCAGTTTTACACCCGAGCGGCACTCCTGCTGGCATGGGCCCCGTACATGCTGATCTTGTTCGCCCCGGCCATCTATGACGGCTGGATGACGTGGAAAATAAAGCGGACCAACTTCGACTATGCGAGCCCCGTGCTGCATCGCTATAGCGTTCGAGGAACGATGTTCATCATGGCGGGATTGTTCATCTGCTTCTTTATCCCGTTCGCGCTCGACCCGGTTGTCATTCCTCTGACGATGATGGCCTGCTGTGTGCTGGTGGGCCTGACTGTCAGCAACTTCCAGAAACGAGTTTGATAGCGAAAGCCCTACCGTTGGCGGTGTCTGCATCTGGCATGAACCAGCGGTAGGGAGAGCTAGTCTGGCGAGTGATATTACTCAGTCAGGGCCACGAAGGCACCAGGTAGGTGCGTTTGCAAAAGATGATCAGGAGATGATGGTGATGAAATTACAAAGTTGTTTGCAGCTGATTATGGTAGCAGTGGGAGTGCTGGTGGCTGGTCAAGCTACTGCTGCATCGGGCGATACTAACAACACCGATAAGATTACGGCTCTGGATGCGGCCTGTCCCAGCTGTGTGAAGGTGGCGAACGATGTAATGGCTATTCGGGCGGAGCATTGTCAGCTCAAGAACACATCGGCCGAGATGATGATTAGCACCATGCGCAATGATCCAATGTATGGCTTTATGCAGGCTGTTGACTCGATGGTGGAGCCTGCGACTTATAAGACCATCCTGACGGCCGCAGCAACCCAGGTCGATTGCGGCAACCCGCAAAACTGGATCGACATGACGCAGAAGGCGCTCAAGAAGAGCACCCCAAAAAGTTAGCTGATTCGATTTCATGGCAGCGTGCGAACCGCTAAAAAATTTCGGGGCTTCGGATTTTCCGGTGGACGGCGATATTGAAAACCGACATCCCGACAGTTCATCCTTCGGATTTACTGGTGTACAACATATTATTGCTGTACCGCGCAATTGCGTTGTCATGCGAAATTCGTTGATACTGTAAGTCCGAGTCCGGCCATCACCTGCCGTTGCGGCAGTAATAACTCGGGTGGCTTGAGCGACAGGTAACTGATCTTTAAGCCGACATCGATGGCGTCAATGGTCAGTCTCTTGACCTTGGTGGCTGATACGCACTTGGCTATCATCCGGAGCCCTTCGCCCATTTAGCGCATATGCCTCGCGACGTGGTCACCAAATACCTTCACTTTCGCTGAATTGCGGCGGCCCTGTGGGCTGACCAGATGCACCGGTAGAGATGGTACAAGCCAGTCAGGCAACAGCACTTGTAGTTCACCGGAAGCGATTTCAGATTCAAACAACCACTCTGGCGAATAACCGATCCCCATCCCCTCGCAGATAGCATGCCGAACCACTTCGCTGCTGTTCGTTTGCAAGCTACCCTGTACATGGATAGTGTGGGTTGTGCCAACCCCTTCAGCAGAACCAGGGCCTGCGCTAAAACTCCATGCATTACGGCTTGCGAGCCCCGTATATACGATGCAGTTGTGCTGCAACAAATCATTCGGGTGGCTGGGCGGTTTGATTCCCTTTGCCAAGTTGCGAATGTAGCTTCGATGCGCGACCAAGAGACGCCGAGCGCTACCGACACGTCTTGCGATGAGGTTGCTGTCTGACAATTCGCCGATACGCACGGCGACATCGATGCCTTGCTCTACCAAATCAACAAAGCCGTCGTTTAACTTCATGTCAATTTTGACATCCGGATGATCGGCGAGGAACGACTGCACTAACGGCATCAGCTTCAAGCGACCAAATCCGACTGAGGCGGCTACGCGAAGCCATCCCGTTAACTTACGTTCACCGCTGACGAGCGTGCTCTCGGCTTCCGCAATCTCCGCGACCAATCGCCGTACCTGCTCAAAGTAGCGCTCACCTTCGTCGGTCAGCGCCAATGAACGCGTGGTGCGCATGAGTAACTTCACACCCAGCACGCGTTCGAGCGCGGCGACCTGTTTGCTGACAGCGCTTTGAGTGGTGTTGGCCTCGCGTGCAACCGCCGAAAAGCTGCCCGACTCAGCCACTCGCACGAAAGTTTGCATCGCTTGTAGTCGATCCATGGCTGCCTCATTAATTCCAAACAGGACTGTATGTTATGCCAATTCATAGTCTAGCTGCATATTCCCACGCATGGCGATCGCTCAATAACATTCATGCCGATCACTCAATAACATCCATGCCGATCACTCAATAACATCCCAAGCCGATCACTTTTTACCCTCGATGGGAAACCATGATCGGCATCCATGTTATTGGTGACTTTTTCTCCCCGCTTCGTTAAACCCGCACTTTCCCATCTGCTCCAACAGAGGAACGTGCATGTCTGCGAGGCCTATCACTGTGAGAAAACTCAAAGAAATTCTTCGTCTGAAATATCAGGCTCAATTGGCTCATCGGCAGATCGCCCTCAGCCTGCATATCTCACCCAGCACCGTATCCTATTACCTCAACCGCGCTGCTCAACTGGGCATCCTGACCTGGCCCCTGTCTGAGTCCTGGGATGATGTCTCCCTGGCGCGCGCTTTCCTCAACACACGCGCCGTCCATAACACTCAGCACAAACCCACGCCCAACTGGGCCTTGCTGCATCAGGAGCTCAAAAAAACAGGTCAAAAAGGCGTGACCCTCGAGCTGCTATGGCAGGAGTACGCCGAGCGCCATTCTGGCTCCCACTACAGCTACAACCACTTCTGTCGGCTCTATAAAGAGTGGGCGGCCCTGCTGCAACCCTCGATGCGGCAGACCCATATTGCGGGCGAAAAACTCTTTGTCGACTACTGCGGCCAGACCA
>NZ_PQLN01000103.1:0-14869 GCF_002919855.1 Aeromonas sp. ASNIH8
AGGACAGGCGTGAATGAAGTCGAGAGCTTGGTCGATACGCATAAAAAAATCCGAAACCCAACAAGGAGTTTCGGATTCTTACACAGCCTGAGGATCGGTCAATGGATCCTTAACTGATCGGCATTAGGGCCAGAGGCCCGGTTTTCGGTCACGTCAGATGCCTGATTACATGATGGTGAACGGCATGATGATGTGGAACTTGACGTCATGCTCGGAGCTGAACATGTTCGGGTAGTACCAGCTGCCCTTGTCGTCCTGTTCGTTGTTGTAGTCGGTGTAGTGCAGCTTGAACAGGGTGCCCTTCAGCTTGCCGTCCTGCACTGTGTACATGACGTCGAAGTTCGCCGCCCACTCTTTGCCGCCTTCCAGGGACTTGTCGCCGTTGTTGGCATCCCAGCCGTAGGCACCGGAGACACCCACGCCCCAGCCCGGTGCACCCACCAGATCATCCAGGGAACGAGTCACGCCGAAGAACAGGGCCTTCTCGTCGTTGTGGTTCCAGTCGGAGCGGGAATCCCACCAGATTTCGTTCGCGCCCTGGGAGTTGCCGTAGCCGCGGGTCAGACGGGGCAGGTAGTTGCCCAGATCCCCTTCAGCCTTGGTCCACAGGCCTTCCAGACGGAAGCCATAGGGGCCAGCTGCCCAGCTGGCGGTCAGGGCTTGTTGCCAGGCCAGGCCGTCATAGTCGCTGTTCTCGGTGTCGGAACCGTAGAACTGGTAGCCGGTGTTCAGGCCACCCAGTACGTCGAACTTATGGGCCAGCTTGAAGTGGTAGCTGTTCATGTAGCCTTCGGACTGACCGAAGCCGGCTGTGACGGCAGTGCCGTTCTCGAAGGTGTAGCGAGCGGCCAGACCGTGGATGTAGTCGATCTTGTTCGCATCGGTGAAGGGATCGCTGGCATAGGGGCTGCTCTTGGAGAAGCCGGTGGTGTTCTTGAACCAGGGTGCCTTGTACTCGTCGGCGATGGCGTAGGTCAGGTAGAGGCCGCCGAAGGTGCCTTCGATCTGGCCACCACGGTAGGTACCGGGTTGATAGGACCAGTTGACGCCGAGGATGCCGGGTACATAGAGCTGGGTGTAACCACCCTTGGCGGTGACGGCGTCACCGAACTTGAATTTCAGGGCGGCGTTGGAGAGGCTGAAGCCGTTCTCGGGAACACCGTCACCACCTGAACCCCACTTGTCGCCCCAGAAGGAGAACTCGTTCTCTTCGTTGACGCCATTGCTCTCGTCAACGGCCAGATCGTAGGCACCGAAGCCGCCCACGTCGACGCCGACCACACCCCATGCATAGCCGGAGTTGAAGTTCAGGGCTGCCTGGGTAGTGGCATGGCTCAGGTTGGAGTGGTATTTGCCATCCTGACCCGGACCGGCCTGGACGCGATCACGCTCACGCTGGAAGTAGAACAGGCCACCGGTGAGCTTGCCTTCGTCGATGAAGGCGCTGTAGGACTTGCCGTATTCCGGGCTCATCATGTCTTGAGCGGCGAACGCCATGCCGGGTGCGACCAGTGCCGCGACCACGGCAGCACTCAACGCGGCGCGCTTGAAGATCACTTTTTCCATTTGTTATTGCTCCTGATTTTATGGACTTAGCTTTTTTATCCGGCAGCCGGGTAGGCACCCGCCGCTCGGTATTGGCATTGCAATCAACACCCCGAAGGGCAAAAAAATGGTTCTCTGTCGTGCCCTTGTGCCTGATGCCTTGGCGCATCGGTCGGGGCTATCTGCATCGTTACAGTCGTTATTTTTTGGCTGTCGATCCTTGGCGATCTGACATCACCAAGAGTACGTTCGCGGTGCGAAATATCAATGTAAAGTTCCCGGCAAGTTTCAAAAATATGACCGAGTGCAAATAATCATGATTCTTGGTGTGGGCACTCCCAGGCCACTCATGTCGGCAATGACAGCGCTTTCATGGTGATTTCACCGTTCTCCTGCGCAGATCTTGCGGTCAAGGCAGAACTTTCTTTGTTAACCCGGTGGCAACATATAATTTTGTATCACAAAAAAAGATGGGCCCGGCCGGATGCCCACTGTCGTGAGCGTGAGCCGTCGCCCCGACAGACAGGGGGACCAGAGATGTGAAAGGGGTGAGGGAGCCTGTGACTGAATGGATGAGGCAACCCGTCATTGGCCGTGAGGACATGACGGGAGTATCAGGGGAAGGGTTGCGGCAAGGCCGGGCCGCGGGGAGATTGACAGGGAGCGCGCCCCGGGTCTGGTGCGAACCAGACCCGGGGGTTATCAGGTCTGGCTCAGGATCCGGGGGATCTGCTGGGCCTGGTGGTGGATGTGCTCCGAGACCTGTACCGAGAGGCGGCTGCCTTGGCGGGCGTGCTGGCTGATGCGACCGATGAGGGCGGCGAAGCTCGCCAGCCTGTGCTCCTGACTCTTGGCATTGTCGGCGCCTTGCAGGGCGATGACGGCGGTGCTGCGCGCCATCTCCCGCACCGTCAGGGTGGTCTGGCGCAGTTGCTCCGCCTGCTGGCGCTGCTCGGCGGCCTCTGCGGTGATGCGGGCCAGCACGGTGGCGAGCTGATCCCCCGCCTGGGTGAGGCTGGCCAGGATCTCGGTGATCTGGCCGAGGGAGCGCTGGGTGTCGGCGGAGAGGTGGCGCACCTCGTCGGCGACGACCGCGAAGCCGCGTCCCTGCTCCCCGGCCCTGGCCGCCTCGATGGCGGCGTTGAGGGCCAGCAGGTTGGTCTGCTGGGAGATATGGCCGATGACGTCGACGATGGCGGTCACGTCCTCCACCGAGCGGGTCAGCTGGGCCAGGGCGCCGCTGCTCTCGTCGATGGCGAGCCCGGTCTGGGCGGTAGCCGTCAGCATGCCCCCGACCAGCCGCTCGCTCTGGCTCATGGAGTGTTCATTGTGCTGGGCGTGCTGGGCGATTTCGGCGGCGACCTGGTGCACCTCGCTGGCGAGCTGGTTGAGCTCCTGCATCATGGTGTCGCTCTCATCCACCGCCTGCTCCGTGGTGCGGGTGCTGTGATGGATTTCCTGCACCTGCTCCACCATCTCCTGCAGGCTGGAAGAGACGCTGGAGAGCTGCCCCGCCTTCTGCTGCTGATCCTGTTGCAGGCGCTGTATCAGGCGGTTGTAGCTCGCGACGATGTCCGCCAGTTCGTTGCGCTCGCGCCCCGGGGTCAGCAGCTGGGCCTGACCCGTGGCGTCGAGCTGCAGAAAGGCTGCCCGCAGTTGCAGCAGGGGCCTGACCAGCCAGCGACGCTGCACCAGGGCGAACAGCAGGGCCACCACGACCAGGCAGAGCGCCAGCACGCCGAGCACTGTGGCCAGCTCCCGGTTCATGGTCTGACGGGCGGCGGCGAGTTGTTCACCCAATTGCTCCCCCGCTTGCAGCAGCTGGGTGATGTCCTGCTGCACCATCTGACGAGCGGCCTGCTGCTGTTGCAGCGCCTTGCGGCTGTTTTCCAGCTCCTGGGGATAGCGCTTGAGCAGGGAGGTCAGCTCGGCTTTGGGCTGATCCCCGAGCTCCTTGCGTATCGGCTCTCCCAGGGTGAATTCGTCGGCCGGTGCCTCCTCGAAAAGTGCCAGGCTCGGCAGGGCGGCCAGGGAGTCGGCCTGCTTTTGCAGGGCAGCCAGCTCGAATTGCAGCCCTTCGAGACGCTTGGCACTCGCCTGCTCCATGTAGTTCTGGCGCTGGTGGGCGAGGGAGGGGAGGGCGGTCAGGATGTCGGCCGCCCCCTGGCGATACTGCTCGGCAAGGGCCGGATCCCGCCCGGCGGCTGCTCCCTGCTGGCCGTAACGGAGCAAGGCTTTGGCCTGGGTGGTCAACTCGTTCTCGGCATTTTGCAGCAACCACTGGCTGTTGCCGGAGAGCTTGCCCGCCGCCAGATAGTCGCCGTCAATGCGGGTTTTCATCTGCTCAAGCCGGGCGTTTAGCGGCTGGGTCTGGGGATCCTCCAGGCGGGACAACAGCGCCAGCGCCTGCTGGCGCACCCCCTGTGCCTGGGCCAGCAACAGGGGATCCCCGCTGCCGAGATAGTCGCGAAGCGCCCCCTGCAGCGGACCGCTCAGTTGCTGTTGCAGGCGCTCCTGCAAACGCTGGGCCTGGGCCGAGTGGTTGAATTGTTGCCAGCCATGATAGAGCGCGGTGGCCTGGACACCGGCCACCAGCAGCAAGACGAGGGAAGAGAGGGAGGAAAAATGGGCAATTTTCACATCAGATTCCTGCTTGAATCACGCAATGGGCGCGAGCTTAATCAGGTCTGATGGCGTTTTTATGACAGTGGCTGTGCCAGCTCCCGTTGACTTGGGCTCTTCACCAGCAGGCCGAGCAGGGCGCCGCCCATGATGAGTCCCCCCGCCAGCAGATGGCGCGGGGTGAGCGCCTCTCCGTTGAGCCAGACCAGCAGCAGGGTGCTCAGCAAGGGAGTGAGGTAGGCGAGCGCACCGATGCGGCGCGGATCCCCGTCTCGCAGCGCCAGATACCAGGTGACGAAGGCTGCCCCCATGGGGCCGAGGGCGAGCCCGGCGATGAGCAGCCAGTCCCCCAGGGGGATCCGGGCGAATGGCAAGGGGCCTTCCAGCATCCATGCCAGCAGCAGGGCCAGGAGCCCTGCGGGCAGGCAGGCGGCGGCCGTGACCACGGCGGGAGCGGGAGGCAGGCGGCGGGAGAGCACGGAATAGGCGCCCCAGACGATGGCGGCGCCGAGGGCCAGCAGGTAGCCGGGCAGATGGGCCTGTTGCAACTGCAGGTGACCATCGACCATCACCAGCACCGATCCCGCGAGACCCAGGGCCCCGGCCAGCAGATGGTGCAGGCTCAGGGGATGACCCGGCAGCAGCAAGGGGGTGAACAGGATGATGCACAGCGGCCACAGGTAGTTTATGAGGTTTGCCTCCAGCACGGGGGCGTGGCGAAAGCTTGTGAACAGCAGCAGGTGATAGAGCAGCAGGGCGGTGATGGTCACCAGCCAGGTGAGGGGGCTGGCGCGCCACTGGCGCCAGAATGGCAGAGTGCCCGCCCCGCAGAACAGCAGCACCAGCCCCACCAGCACCAGCGGCGAGACGCTGGTGATCCGGGAGGTGAGCGCGGCGAGAGAGGCCCACAACAAGATGGTGAGCAGGGCAAAACCGGTAGACTTGTCCCACCAGGAAGACGCAGGCATCCAACACTCCTTTGCAAGATGAATGAACGAAAAAGAGGGCCAGTCTAGCAGACTGGCCCTCGTCACACAGCGTTGCCGTGACGGTGCGGGTTATGACTCCCGGCTCGGGACGGCCCCTGCCGCCGGAGCCAGGGACTGCCCCTTGACGTACCAGACGATGAGGGCCAGCACCAGCAGCGGCAGCACGGGGTCGAACCAGGTGCCGCCGGAGCCGAACAGCAGGTTCAGCAGGGCGACGCCGGTGCCGCCGATGGCCCAGGCGATGGTGGTCGGGATGGACCAGACGATCATCTGCTGCTTGACGTCGGAGATGCCCATCATGCGGTTGACCACCCAGAACAGGCTGTCGTTGAAGTAACCGAAGAAGAGCGACCCCATGGTGGCGGCCTGGGCGGCCAGCAGCATGTTGACCCCGGGGATCTGCGCCAGGATGGGGGCGGAGATGGAGGCCGCCGTCACCATGGCCACGGTGCCGGACCCCTGGATGAGGCGCACCAGGGTCGCCACGATGAAGGGGATCAGGATGGGGGAGATGGGCAATTGGGCGATCTGCTCGGCCAGTTGCTGACCTGCGCCACTGTCGCGCAGCACGGCCCCCAGCGCCCCGCCGGCACCGGTCACCAGCAGGATGATGCCGGCGGATTGCAGTCCCTCTTCCAGGCGTGCGGCGGTGGCGTGCCTGTCCATGTGCGGGACCAGGGTATAGACCGCCAGCAGCACGCTGATGGCCAGCGCGATGATGGGGGTGCCGATGAAGTTGATGCCCTGCACCAGGGGGTTCGCCATCAGGCCGTCCATGCCCTCCAGGGTGGCCAGAGTGGTGAAGATGGCCTTGACGAAGATGAGCACGATGGGCACCAGGATCGGCAGCAGCGACAGGGTCAGGCTCGGCAGGGTCTTGCCCTCCTTCTCCTTGAGGTACTGCTCATAGGTGGCTTGCAGCTCGTCCGGGGTCTGGGCGGCCTGTGCACCGAACTCGGGGTACTTCTTGTCGAGCCACTGGGCGTAGAAGACGATGCCGAGCACGCAGGGGATGGCCAGGGCCATGCCGGTCAGCAGCATGGCGCCGATGTCCACGCCAAACAGGCCGGCAACCCCCAGCGGGCCCGGGGTCGGCGGCACGGTATGGTGGGTTACCACCAGGCCGCCCGCGAGCGCCACCCCCAGGGTGAGCAGGGAGCGCTTGCCGCTTTTTGCCAGCGCCTTGGCCACCGGATAGAGGATGACGAAGGCGGAATCCACGAAGATGGGGATGCTGACGATGTAGCCCGTGATGGCCAGTGCCCACTCCTCGCGGCGCTTGCCGAGCCACTTGATGAAGCTGTAGGCGATCTGTTCGGCGGCGCCGGAGACCTCAAGCAGGCGACCCATCATGACCCCGAGGCCGATGACGATGCCGATGCTGCCGAGGGTGGAGCCAAAGCCCTGGGTGATCACGGTGAGGGTCTTGTCGATGCTCATGCCGCCGGTGATCCCGGCGATGCAGGCCGCCGCCAGCATGGCGATCAGGGCGTGCACCCGGGTGCGGATGACCAGGAACACCAGCACGAAGACCGCGATGATGAGACCGATGATGGGGGTTGGGATGTCGCTCATGATGCCTCCTGCATGTCATGGGTGATGAAACTGTCGATGATGTCGGCAAACGTCCTGTCTGCCGCGAAGCCGAGGGTGCTGGCCCGCTGGTTGTCGATGCGTCCCGGCCAGCTCGCGACGATGCGCTCGATGGCCGGATCGGCGGCAAACTGCACCCGATCCCGGGCCGCCTGGCCACCGACCCGTGCGAGGGCTTCCAGCATCTCGCCGACGGTCACGCTGATGCCGGGCAGGTTGATACTGCGGGCGTCACCGGTGGCGGGAAGTCTGGCCGCCAGCAGGAAGTTCGCGACCACGGTGGCGGGGCTGGAGAGCCAGAGGCGCAGATCCGGGCTCACCGGGCAGATGGCGCTCTCCCCTTGCAGCGGCTCGCGGATGATGCTGCTGACAAAGGAGGAGGCGGCGCGGTTCGGCTTGCCCGGCCGCACGCAGATGGTGGGCAGGCGCAATACCAGACCGTCGACGAAGCCCTTGCGGCTGTAGTCGTTGACCAGCAGCTCTCCCATGGCCTTCTGGGCGCCGTAGGAGGAGGTGGGGGTGAGCGCCGTGCCGTCATTCACCAGCTCTGGCAGCGGGCCGCCATAGACGGCGAGCGAGCTGGTGAAGACGAAGCGGATGCCCGGCCGGGCATGGCGGCACGCCTCCAGCAGGGTGCGGGTGGTGTCCAGGTTGACCTGCCAGCCCAGATCGAAGTCCTGCTCCGCGTGGCTGCTGACGATGGCGGCCAGGTGGTAGACCACGGCGGTCCGCTCGCTGATGAGGGACTCGGCGACACCGGGTTCGGTGAGGTCGGCCCGCAGACAGCGAACCCTGGGGTCCGGTAGGGGGGATTGCGGCTGCTGGATGTCCACCAGCAGCAGCTCGGTGAAGGGGTGGGGGCCTTGCAGCAGGGCCCGGGCCAGTTTCTGGCCCAGGAAGCCACCGCCGCCGGTGATGATGATCTGCATCTTGTTATCCTCAGACTCGTTCATGTTCAGGGTCGTTATTGTTGTGTCAGCCAGCCCAGCCCTTCCCGGGTGCCGGCTCTGGGGTTGTACTCGCAGCCTATCCAGTCGTGGTAGCCCGCCTGCGCCAGCGCCTTGAACAGGTGGGGGTAGGCGATCTCCCCCTCGTCCGGCTCGTGGCGATCCGGCACCGAGGCGATCTGGACGTGGCCGATGGCCGGACCCAGCTTGCCGATGAGGCGGGTGAGATCCCCGTCCATGATCTGGGCGTGGTAGAGGTCAAGCTGCACCCCCACGTTGGGCCTGTCTATCTCCTGCACCAGGGCCAGGGCGTCGAGCTGGTGGGCCAGGAAGTAGCCGGGCACATCTCTATCGTTGAGCGGCTCCAGCAGCACCTTGATGCCGTCTTCGGCCAGGAAGTCGGCGGCGAAGCGGATGTTGTCGATCAGGGTCTGGCGGTGGGCCGAGAGGTTATGAGCAGGGTCCACGATGCCGCTCATGGCGTGTACCTTGGTGCAGCCGAGCGCCAGGGCATAGTCACGCACGCTTGGCAGGTGGCCGCGAAACTCCGCTTCCCGCCCCGGAATGGCGGCCATGCCGCGCTCCCCTGCCGCCCAGTTGCCCGGCGGCATGTTGAACAGGGCCTGGGAGAGCCCCTGCTCGCGCAAGCGGCGGCCCAGCTCGGCGGCCGGCCACTCGTAGGGGAAGAGGAACTCCACCGCCTCGAAGCCTGCGTCGCGGGCGGCGGCGAAGCGCTCCAGGAACGGCACCTCGGTGAACAGCATGGTGAGATTGGCGGCAAACTTGCTCATGGTTTCATCCTCCTCAATTCATCAATTTCGGGTTCGCTCAGGTAGCGGATGGAGTGGCCATGAAGCATCAGTGCCAGGCGCGCCGTCTCCTCCAGCTCTTCCATGTTGTTGACTGCATCCACCAGATCCTTGCCCGTCACCACGGGGCCGTGGTTGGCAAGCAGGAAGGCGTTGCCTTCGGGAGCGCGGCGCCCCAGCTCCTCGGCGATGCGGGCATCCCCCGGTTTGTAGTAGGGGATGAGCGGCAACTGGCCGACCCGCATCACGTAGTAGGGGGTGAAGGGGCGGATGACGTTGGCCGGATCCAGCCCCTCCAGACAGGAGAGGGCGGTCAGGTGGGTGCAGTGCAGGTGCACCACGGCCCGGCAGTCCGGATTGTTGTGGTAGATGGCGAGGTGGAAGGCCACCTCCTTGGAGGGGCGATCACCTCCCAGGTGTTCCCCCTGCAGGTTGACATGAGAGAGCCTGTCGGCGCTGAGCCGTCCCAGGCAGGAGCCAGTCGGGGTGGCGATCAGGGTACCGTCCGGCAGCAGGGCGGAGAGGTTGCCGGCGCCCCCGGTGGCATAACCGCGCTGGAAGAGGGAAGCCCCCAGCATCACCATGGTGTCGCGCAGTGCCTGTTCAGTCATGGAAGTACTCCTGAGCCTTGTCGAAGAAGTCGTCGCTCCCGAAATTGCCGGATTTGAGGGCCAGCGACAGGGGGGCGTCGATGGCCCGCACCCAGGGCACACCGGGGGCGATCTGCGGGCCTATGTGGAACGCCTTGACGCCGAGGGCCTGGGTGACCCGGCTCGAGGTCTCGCCACCGGCGATGATGAAGCGGTCCACACCGGCGCCTTGCAGCAGTTGGGCGAGGCGGGCAAAGCAGTGTTCCACCGCGTCGCTGGCCGCCTGCTGGCCGTGGGTTTCCTGAATGCGGGCCAGCTCAACCGGGCTGGTGGTGGCGTAGACCAGCGGCGCCGGGGTACGGGGCTGGTCCAGTACCCAGCGCGCCAGCTCGGCAGGGTAGTCGGCATCCTCGAGGCAGCGCACCACATCCAGCGCCAGGGCAGGGGCGTGCTGGCGATAGCGGGCCACCTGACGGTTGGTCATCTCTGAGCAGGAGCCCGACAGCACCGCGGCGCGGCTGCCTCTGGGCCAGCCCGCTTCGCGGGCACCCTGCAGATCGCCGCTGCCAAGCTGACGAGCCAGGCCGATGGCGAGGCCGGATCCGCCGGTCACCAGGGGCATGTCGAGGGCTGCGGTGGCGATGTCCAGCAGGTGCTGCTCGGTCAGGGTGTCAACCACGGCGTAGCGCACATCAGCTTGCGTTAGCTGCTCAAAGGCGTCGGCAATGGCGCCGGGACCCTGTGCGATGGTATTGAACGGCACCAGACCGGCGCGGCCCTGGGCCTGTCCCTCCATCAGCCGCAGCAGGTTGCTGTCGGTCATGGGAGTGATGGGGTGATGGCGCATGCCGGACTCGGCGAGCGGCTGGGCGCCGACGAAGAGGTTGCCCTGATAGACGGTGCGACCGTTTACCGGCAGGGCCGGGCAGATCAGGGTGAACTTGCTCTCCAGCGCCGCCAGCAGGGCGTCGGTGACGGGGCCGATGTTGCCCGCCGCCGTGCTGTCGAAGGTGGAGCAGTACTTCTGGTAGATGCGCGGGCAGCCGCGGGCCTTGAGCCAGTCGAGGGCCGCCAGGGAGTCGCGCACTGCCTCATCGGCCGGGCAGGAGCGGCTCTTGAGGCTGATCACCACGGCGTCGACCCCGGTCAGATCCGCCTCAGCCGGGATACCGGCAAACTGGATGGTGGCGAGGCCGTTCTCCACCAGGAAACCGGCGATGTCGGTGGCGCCGGTGAAGTCGTCTGCGATGACTCCGAGTTTCATGCTTGCTCCTCCTGACCCGGCAGGGTGATGCCTGAGAAGATCTTGATGACGGCGCTGTCATCTTCCTGGCCGTGTCCTGCGTTGCTGGCGCCGAGGAACATGTTCAGCGCCGTGCTCGCGAGCGGCAGCGGGAAGCGCAGCGCCTTGGCGGTGTCGGCCACCAGGGTGAGATCCTTGACGAAGATGTCCACTGCGGAGCGGGCCTGGTAGTCACCGGCCAGCACCCGGGGCATGCGGTTTTCAAACATCCAGGAGTTGCCGGCGGCATGGGTCACCACGTCATACATGAGATCCAGGGACACGCCTGCCCGGCTGGCCAGGGCCATGGCCTCGGCGGCCACCGCGATGTGCACCCCGGCCAGCAGCTGGTGGATGATCTTGACCGTGCTGCCCTGGCCCGGCTCGCTGCCGACCCGGTAGACCTTGCCGGCCACCGCATCCAGCACAGGGGCTAGCTTGTCGAAGGCGGCGTCGGCGCCTGCGGCCATCACCGTCATTTCGCCGGCATCGGCCTTGATGGCACCACCGGAGACGGGCGCATCCAGCATCGGCAACCCCATCAGCGCCAGCTCGGCAGCCAGGGCGCTCGCCTCCTCGGCGGCGATGGTGGAGGAGACCATGATGGCGGTGCCCGGTTTGAGGTGGTGGGCCAGCCCCTCGTTGCCGAGCAGGATGCGGCGCACCTGGGTGGCGTTGACCACCAGCAGCAGCACCGCATCGAGCGTCTCCGCCAGGGGGCGGGCATCGGCCATGACGGCGGTGGCACCGGCCTGTTGCAGCTGGTTGCGCGCCTCTTCATTGAGATCGATGCCGTAGGTGGTGAGCCCGGCCCGCAGGCAGGAGCGGGCGGCGCCCATGCCCATGGCGCCCAGGCCGATGACCGCAACATGATAGGGAGTGCTCATCTCGTGATTCCTCGATTACGACTGATGAGCCGATAGTAGAGGCTTGCGGCGATGAAATATCAGGCAGTCGTCACAAAAAATAACTTAATGCATGTTAATTTTTGTTATTTGCGCGGGTTGAGATTCTTTTGAATCAAAAAATGGCGTTGTTAATGTGAATAAATGTGATTTTTGAGCCCGTTGCAGGTTATTTATCATTTTTTCCCAGGTCGCTGGGGTAGAATGGCGCCTTCCCTTCCCCGAGGCGCGAGGCAAGATGATTCCCGTAGAGCGACAGCAACGTATCCTGCAACTGCTGGCAGAGCGCGGCGTGGTCAGCATAGTGGAGCTGACCGACTGGTTGCAGGTCTCCCACATGACCATCAGGCGCGACATCCAGAAGCTGGAGGAGCAGGGGCGGGTTCTCTCCGTCTCGGGCGGGGTCAGCCTCTCCCAGCGGATCAAGAGCGAGCCCTCCCACGCCGCCAAGCGCAGCCTGATGCAGGGGGCCAAGCTGGCCATCGCCCGGCTCGCCGCCGCCCAGGTGAGCGAGGGTAGCACCGTCTATCTGGATGCCGGTACCACCTCCCTGGAGTTGGCCCGGGAGCTGGCGCTGCGGGAAGACCTGATGATAGTGACCAACGACTTCATGGTCTGCGCCTACCTCATCGAGCACGGCCGCTGCCGCCTCTATCACACCGGGGGCCAGGTCATTCGCGAGAACCAGTCCTGTGCCGGGGAGGCCACCGCCCACTTCCTGCGCAACCTCCATCTGGACGTTGCCTTCCTGTCAGCCTCCTCCTGGGACAGTCAGGGGATCTCCACCCCGAGCGAACAGAAGGTGCCGGTGAAGCGGGCCGTGGTGGAGTCGGCTGCGACCCGCATCCTCATCTGCGATTCGTCCAAATATGGCAAGGTGGGGACCTTCAACGTGGTGAGCTGGGATGCGATCGATCAGGTGATCACCGACGAGCAACTGCCCCAGAGCGCCCGCGAGGCGCTGGCCCAGCACGGGGTCAGGGTGACCATGGCGCCGCTGGCCAGCCTGGCGGTCAGCGGCGAGTGAGGGGGCCTGGTCCCTGAGACTGGTCAGGGACGGGCCCTGGGTCAGCGGCTGCCTGCCGCCGGCTCCTCCGCCAGGTTGGCGGAGCCCTGGATCACCTCCCCCGCCTTCTCGATGTCCCGTCCCATCCCGTGGATGGTGTTGCAGCCCAGCAACCAGAGGCTGGCGCAGAGCACCAGCAGCATGCGATTCGCGTTCATCCTTTCTCCTTGCATCCTATGGGGTCAGTTTGAGCAGGCGTCCCTGACCCGAGTCCGTCAGCAGATAGAGCGCGCCGTCGGGGCCCTCCTTGACGGTACGGATCCGCTCCCCCAGATCGGTCAGCAACCGCTCCTGTGACACTATGGTGTCCCCGTCGAGGCGAAGGCGCAACAGGGCCTGGCCGCGCAGGGCGCCGACCAGCAGATCTCCCCGCCACTCCTTGAACAGGGCGCCCTGATAGAACGCCATGCCCGAGGGGGCGATGGAGGGTACCCAGATCCAGCGCGGCGCCGTCAGGCCCGGCGCGCTCTGGCCCACGCCAATCTTGCCGCCACCGTACTCCTCGCCGAAGGTCACTCTGGGCCAGCCGTAGTTGTGGCCTGGCAGGATGAGGTTCACCTCGTCGCCACCCTGGGGGCCGTGCTCGTGGGCCCAGAATTGCCGGCTGTCCGGGCGCAGCGCGGCCCCCTGCATGTTGCGATGGCCCAGGCTCCAGATCTCCGGCAGGGCCCCCGCCGTCGTCACGAAGGGATTGTCGGCGGGGACCCGGCCATCCTTGTGCAGGCGTACCGTCTTACCGAGATGGTTGTCGAGGGTCTGGGCCCGCTCCCGCTCGGTGTAACGGTCGCCGAGGGTGATAAAGAGATAGCCATCCTCCGTCAGCACCAGACGGGAGCCGAAGTGGGCGCCGCCGGCCACCTTGGGCTGCTGGCGAAACAGCAGTTGCCAGTCGACGAGGGCGTCCTTTTGCAGCCGGGCCCGGGCCACTGCGGTGCCGGCGCCGCCGTCCCCCGGCTCGCTGTAGCTGAGATACACCCAGCCCTCGCCGTCCAGGGCGAGATCGAGCAGCCCCCCCTGACCCGCGGCGGCGAGGGGGGGCAGGCCCGAGATAAGGTGGCGCTCGCCACCGGCGTCGATGCGCAGCAGGCGGCCCGGGCGCTCGCTGACGAGGTAGCCGCCATCGGGGAGAAACGCGAGCCCCCAGGGGTGGCGCAGATCCCCCGCCACTTGGGTCAGGGTCAGCGCCCGCACCGGGAGCGCCAGGCAGACAAGCAGCAGGGCAAACAGTCGCAACATGGGACCTCCTCGAGCGGCCAGACCTGAATGTCGCTGAAGTATAGGGGAGGCAAACGGGAAAACGTGAGCAACAACAAGCCATTGGGTGATACCGGCGGTGCCGGTTGTTCCTTGGGGCAGGAAGGGAAAGGGGGTGAGCCAGGGCTCACCCCCTCTGGCTAGAAGAGGGCTGGCACGATGCGAAGCGGGTGATCCGATGGTTTGACTTTGCCTATCTTGCGCTTGGGCAGCTTCACCGGCTCCGCCGGCAGCGCCTCGTAGGGGATGTGCGCCAGCAGGTGGGAGATGATGTTGAGGCGCACCCGTTTCTTGTCCTCGGAGTGGGCCACGAACCAGGGGGCCCAGGCGGTGTCGGTGGCGATGAACATGGCATCCCGCGCCCGGGTGTAGTCATCCCAGCGATCGAAGGACTTGATGTCCATGGGGGAGAGCTTCCAGATCTTGCGGCCATCGTCGATGCGATCACGCAGCCGCCGCTCCTGCTCTTGTGGGGTCACCTCCAGCCAGTACTTCAGCAGAATGATGCCAGAGTCCACCAGGGCTTTTTCCACCATGGGGGTGCCAGCTAGGAATTTGTCGCTCGCCTCCTCGCTGCAAAAACCCATGATGCGCTCCACCCCGGCCCGGTTGTACCAGCTGCGATCGAAGATGACGATCTCCCCCGCCGCCGGCAGATGGGGGATGTAGCGCTGGAAGTAGAGCTGGCTCTTCTCCCGCTCCGTGGGGGCGGGCAGTGCGACGACCCGAAAGACCCGGGGGCTGACCCGCTCGGTGAGCGCCTTGATGGTGCCCCCCTTGCCGGCCCCGTCGCGCCCCTCGAAGACGATGCAGACCTTGAGCCCCTTGTGCACCACCCACTGCTGCAGCCTGACCAGTTCCACGTGCAAGAGGCGCAGCGCCTTTTCGTATGCCTTGTTGCCAAGGGGCTTTTGCGCCTCGGCCACGACCGGTTCTTCCGTTCTGGATTTTCGTTTGCTGCCCATGATGTCCTTCTCTGTGTCTCGGCGAATGGAGGGCCGTCCTGCCGGACGGCGCCCTTCAAGGGTAGATGACGGTGTGCCGCCACCGGGAGTGGCAACTACCGGGGGATGGCCGGGATCATCTTTGGTGGGGCTCGCGGGGTTGTTGGTGGCAGTGAGACATTGAAGAGGGGGGGCGGGACCTGGCCGCCATGGATGCAGGGGAAATGGCGCAGAAACGCACAAGGGGCTGGCATCTGACGATGCCAGCCCCTTGCTGTGTATGGTGTTCCCGACTGGAGTCGAACCAGTGGCCTGTCCCTTAG